>DATLZJ010000751.1:0-10479 GCA_035574055.1 Caldilineaceae bacterium | reverse complement strand
GGGCTAGGGTCTCGGCCTTGGCTGCCGCGGCCATCGCCCCCGTCTCCGCCGGGTCAATGCTCACTACCACCACAGTGTAGTCCTGACCGGCCCGCAGCGACACCTCCGCCAGTGCTGTCGCCAACCCCTCGCGCACCAGGGGGCAGAGATTGGCGCACTCGAAATAGGTCAGCGCCAGGATCACGGGCTGGCCGGTGAAATAATCTCCCAACCGCACCGGCTGGCCTGCCTCGTTGAGCAGGGGCAGGTCGAGCGGCGCCTGCTCGCCCAGGCGTTGGTCAAAGCCGACCAGCGCCGCCGCCTCGCCCGAGGGCGGGACCTCGGCGTGAGCCAGGGCGCGCCGCGCCTGGCCGCCCACCGCGGCCGACGCGATCAAGGCCAACACTGCCGCCATCCGGCACAGACTGGCGCAGAGCGCCATCACCAACTGCCGCGTCGGAAAGACCACGACGCCTCCTGATTTATCCATCCGAACTTACTCCTCCACCGGCTCCAGCCCGCCGGAGCTATCCAAGCGGTAGGCCGGGTCCAGGCCGAAATTGGGCGGCTCTCCCTCACGCGCCGGCGCCCCCTGTTCCAGCAGCCGCTGCATCGCCTCCTCGATGGGGATGCGCACGACGCCGCCCTCCCGGTCTACCCACCCATAGGTGGTCAGGGTCTCCATCTCCTGCGCCTGCCACTGCTCAAGGCTCAGCGACGGCGCGCTCTCCAGGCCGGGTCCGGGGACAGCCGGAGGCGTCACCTCAGCCGGAACCATCTGAATGCGCACCGGCTGCTCCTCTATACCCCTGCCGGACCAGACCGCCAGCGCAAAGTAGAGCACAATATGGATCACCGCCGCCGCCACAACGAGCGCCACGGCAAAACGGATGATGCCGCGCAGGCTGACGTCATGCACCTCATGATGCTCGGCCAGGCTTTCCGGATCGACCGGCAGCTCATGCGGCTCTGGGCCGGACGATCGCTCCGGATTCGTCAAGGAGCTACTCATGCGCCCTCACCTCCAGCGCCTCCAACTCAGCCGCCTGGAGCAGCGGGCGGCGGCCCAGCATCCAGACAAAGGCGGCCACCCATACCCCGCCGATCAGGAGCAGCAGCGCCAAGTCCAGCCAATGGAGCCGGAAGCGCCCCTCCGCGTAGACCGGCGCCACCATCCAGAAAAGATGAAGCAGTTGCGCCGCCAGCAACAGCAGCGCCACCGTCGCCAACCGGCGCGGGTTGCGCTTGTTCTGGCCCGACAGGAGCAGGGCAAAGGGCGCCACAAAGTGGAAGATCACCAGCGCAATCGCAACCCACTCCCAGCCCCCCTCCAGCCGGTGCAGATACCAGACGACTTCTTCCGGGATGTTCGCCGACCAGATAATGAAGAACTGCATAAAGGCGATGTAGGACCAGAAAAGCACCGCGGCCAGCAGCAGATTGCCCAGGTCCATGAGCAAGGGCCGGCTGACCACCTGGGCCAGCGGCTCCATCTGCGCCAGGTAGACCAGCACGACGATGGCAAACGAGAGACCCGTGACCACCTGGCCGGCGGCGACAAGCACCCCAAAGATCGTCGAATACCAATGCGGCTCCAGGGACATGATCCAATCGAACGCAGCAAAGGTAATGCACAGCCCATAGAGCGCCAGCGCCGGCCCGCTGAAGCGACGCAGCCGGTCGGCCATCACGGCCCGCCGCGCCGGGTCCTGCACGCGCGCCCAGCGCACCAGCAGCAGGATACTGCTCCCCCAGACGATAAAGTAGAGCACAGCCCGCCCGATGAAGAAGGGCACATTGAGATAGGGCTGCTTGTGCATCAACATCACGTCATGGCTCATCACATCCGGGTGAGTCCAGACATAGAGGCTGTCCAGCCCCAGGAGCAGCGGCACAAACAGGATCGCCATCAACCCCACCAGCAGCGCGCTTGCTTCCAACAAGGGCCGGAGGAGCATCCCCCAGCGTCCACCGGCGACATGTTGCACCAGAAGCCAGGCCAGACAGCCGAGTGTGATCCCCAGCCAGAACAAATAGGCAAAGAGATAGGAGCGGAAAAGCTGGCTCGAATTGAGCAGCGCCCCCACCACCGCCAGCAGGAGACCAGCCCCCCCCACGATCAGCGCCGTCCGCTGAATCCGGGCCAACCGTTGGCGAACAGGTTCCGGGTGAACGACTTGGCTCGCCATCACTCCTCCGCCGCCTCGAGCTGGGCGCGCTGCTCCTCCGGCACATCGGCCAGCGTCGCGTTCTGGCTCAATTGGAGCGCGCGGATGTAGGCAATAATGGCCCAACGGTCCTCCGGCTGCACTCGGTCGCCATAGCCGTACATCGCCCCCAGCCCCTCAGTGATCACCTGAAAATAATGGCCCACCGGCGCGGCGCGCAGCCGCTCCTCATGAAAGGAGGGAGGCGGCGAAAAGCCGCGCTGGACGATCATGCCGTCGCCCTGGCCGTCTAGACCATGACAGGGCGCGCAGAAAATGGTATAACGCTCCTGGCCGCGCGCCAGCACTGCCTCATCAATGGGAAAGGGGAACTCCTGTGCAGGCGAGCCGTTGACCAAGCCATTGTAGAGATGGGTATCTACCCGAAGCTGGCCGCGCGCCACCGTGTTGGGCGCCAACATGCGCGCCGACGTATTGTCGGCAAAGAGCGTGGTCGGCTCGTATGGCTCATATTTAGCCTGGTCCTGCATGGGGTCCGCGACGCAGCCGGCGGCCAGGAGCAGGCCAAGCAACAGGACAAATGCTCCCCACAACCGGCCCCCTTTTCTATGCTCTGCGCTCTTTGTGTCCTTTGCGGTTAGAGATTCTGCGCCGCTGCTCATGGCTCCACCTCGATCACCCGGAGCGCGCCCAGCTCTTGGAGCAGCGCGCGCACCTGCTGGACATCGAACTTGGGGTCTGCCGCCTCCACGCAGAGAAAGAAGCTATCCCGTGACGCGCCGGTAAACTCCGGCGCGTTGAAAAGCGGGTGATAGGGTTGAGGCAGACCGTTGAGCGCGAACATGCCCAAGACCGCGGCAAAGCCGGCGACCAGAATGGTCAACTCGAAGGCCACCGGCACAAAGGAGGGCCAACTGGCATAGGGCCGCCCGCCGACGTTGAGCGGGTAATCCATCACCGCCGAGTACCACTGCATGAGCAGCGCCCCGGCCCCACCCACAATGCCGCCTGCCAGCACAATCAGGGGCAGCCGGCGTCCCCGGATGCCCAGCGCCTCGGCCAGCCCCTCCACCGGAAAAGGCGTGTATGCCTCAACGCGCTGATAGCCTGCGCCGCGCACCTGCCGGGCTGCGTGGAGCAGCGCCTCTTCTCCGGCAAACTCGGCCAGCAATCCATAGATCGGTATGGGCGCGCTCGATTCCGCCACCGGCTCACCTCCCATTACCTTACATCCATCTATCCATCATCTGACCACCCCGCCCTGGGTCTCCGGACTCACGACCGGCTCCATATGCCCGCCCTCTTGCTCGGTCTCGGCCACCAACTCGCGCATCTCGAAGATCGAGATCATCGGCAGCACCCGGATAAAGAGGAAAAGCAATGAGAAGAAGAGGCCGAGGGTGCCCAGATAAGTCGCCCAGTCCCAGAAGGTTGGGTCATAGTAGCCCCAGGCCGCGGGAATAAAGTCGCGGTGCAGGCTGGTGACGACGATCACATACCGCTCGAACCACATGCCGACGTTGATGATCAACGAGATAACAAAGAGCAGCGGCACGTTGCTGCGCACGCGGCGCGACCAGAGCAGTTGGCTGACGCCCACGTTCGCCAGGAGCATGGTCAGATAGGCCGGCGCATAGGGGCCGAAGATGCGGTTGGACATGACAAACCACTCGTACTCGTTGCTGCTGTACCAGGCGATGAACAGCTCGGTCATATAGCCGTAGCCCACCATCAGGCCGGTGGCGAGCATCACCTTGGCCATATTGTTGAGGTGGCGCATGGTGATGAAGTCCTGCAAGCCGAAGGCGACGCGCAGGGGAATGGCAATGGTCATGACCATAGCAAACCCTGAAAAGACTGCGCCGGCCACAAAATAGGGCGGGAAGACGGTGGTATGCCAGCCGGGGATGACCGAAGCGGCAAAGTCGAGACCGACTACACTATGCACCGAGATGACCAGCGGCGTCGCCAGCGCCGCCAGCAGATAATAGGCCGTCTGGTAGCGTTGCCAGTGGGAGGCAGCGTTGCGCCAGCCCATGGCAAAGACGCCATAGATCACCTTCAGCCAGGGGTGGCGCGCCTGGTCGCGCAGCGTCGCCAGGTCCGGCACCAACCCGACATACCAGAAAAGCAGCGAGATGGTGGCGTAGGTGCCCACGGCAAAGACATCCCAGACCAGCGGGCTGCGCCACTGGGGCCAGAGGCCCATGGTGTTCGGATAGGGCAACATCCAATAGAAGAGCCACGGTCGCCCCATATGGAGCAGGGGAAAGAGGCCGGCGCAGGCCACGGCAAAAAGCGTCATCGCCTCGGCAAAGCGGTTGATGGAGGTGCGCCACTCCTGGCGCAAGAGAAGCAGCACCGCCGAGATCAGCGTGCCGGCATGGCCGATGCCGACCCACCAGACAAAGTTGATGATAGCGAAGCCCCACGCGACCGGAATGTTGATCCCCCAGATGCCGGTGCCCACCGCCAGCAGATACGTAACCGCGAACAGAAAGAGCATGAACAGGGCGAATGAGATGGCGAAGCCGATAAACCACCAAAGCGGCGTGCGCCCGGTCAGCACAATCGCGCTGATCTTATCCGTTACGGTGCGGAAGGTATGGCCCGGCGCCAGCACCGGCGCAGTCGCCCCCGGCGATGGGCGGCGGACCTGCCCAACCGGCTCTGGACCGGCAGGCACGCTCGAACGTTGGTTCATGCGACAATCTCCGGATTCGGATTCCTCACCTCGGCCAGATAAGTGGTGCGGGGCTGGGTGCCCAGCTCCTCCAGCAGCCCGTAGTTGAGCGGTTGCTCCTTCATGCGGGTGACGGCGCTCTCCAAATTGTTGATGTCGCCAAAGACGATGGCGCGGGTGGGGCAGGCTTGTTGGCAGGCGGTCAGCACTTCACCATCCGCGATGCGCCGGTTCTCCTTCTCGGCCTCATAACGCGCCTGGTTGATGCGCTGGATACAGTAGGTGCATTTTTCCATCACCCCCCGCGCCCGCACAGTCACGTCCGGGTTGCGCCACATAGCGAGCAGGGGAATCTCCTCGGTGTAATTGAAGAAGTTGAAGCGCCGCACCTTGTAGGGACAGTTGTTGGAGCAGTAGCGTGTCCCGACACAGCGATTGTAGACCATCTCGTTCAGCCCCTCGCTGTCATGCACCGTCGCCTCGACCGGGCAGACCGGCTCGCAGGGCGCTTTTTCACAGTGCATACAGGGCCGCGGCTGGAAGTAGACCGCCGGGTCATCCAGCTCGCCCGCATAGTAGCGGTCCACCTTGAGCCAGTGCATCTCCCGGCCCATCGCTACCCCGGCTTTGCCCACCACCGGGATGTTATTTTCAAGCTGGCAGGCGATGGTGCAGGCGTTGCAGCCGATGCAGGCGGTCAGGTCAATCGCCATGCCCCAGGCATAGCCCGTGTACTCGTATTCCGGGTAGAGCGAGGGCGGCGCGGCCTCCTCATCGGTAGGGCCTAGCCCAGTGCCATGCTCCACGCCAACCTGGTCCTGGGCAAAGGCCGGATTCTCCGCAAACTCGTCCAGCGTCCCCACCCGCACAAAGCGGCGACCTTCGAGAAAGTGATGGTTTTGGGTTGAGGCCAGCTCATAGCGCTCGCCGGTGTTGGCTAGCTCCAGCCCACTTCCGAACCAGAGGGCTTGGGCCGTGCGCAGTTGATAGGTGGGGAAGCCCAAACCGTCGCCGACCCGGCCCACCCCCTCACGGCCATAGCCCAGGTAAAGCGTCACCGTGTCGTCGGCCTGGCCGGGCATGAGCCAAACTGCAGCCTGAATCTGCCGGCCATTGTGCCGCAACTGCACCACATCGTGGGCCGCCAGCCCCAACCGCTCGGCCGTCGCCGGGCTGACCAGGGCGGCGTTATCCCAGGTCAGCAAAGAAAGCTGCTTAGGCAACTCCTGAAGCCAGCTATTGTTGACGAACTGGCCGTCCCAGATGCTTGGGTCGGGCCGGAAGGCGATCTCCAGCCCATCGCTGGCGGCAGCAGGCGCCGGCAGGTCATCGAGCGCTGCCGGCGCCGTCAGCGCAGCCGAGGCAGTGCCGGCAACGATACCGTCATGGAGGGCCGTCCGCCAAAAGGTTTCAAAGTCGGGGGCCGGCGGCTCGGCCAAGCCTGTATAGTAGCTCTCCCAATGGCCGCGCACAATGGCATAGGGGTCGGCCATAGCGCCTTGCCCCATCAGGGCGGCCAGCAGCTCGTGGCTCGTTTTGCCGTCAAAGAGCGGGGTAATCAAGGGCTGGATGATGGTCGCCGTGCCGTCAAAGGCGCGTACATCGCTCCACGCCTCCAGGAAATGGGCTGCCGGAATGTGCCAGTCGCAAAGGGCTGTGGTCTCATCAGCATAGAGGCTCAGGTGTACGCTCAACTCCACGTTCGCCATCTGCTCGGCGAAGGCCAGCTCTGCCGGCGCGGTCAGGACCGGATTGCTTTCGAGGATCACCAGGGTATTGACCGCGCCGGCGGCCATCGCCTCGACCAGCTCCATGAGCGACTCCAACTGGATGACCGGCTCCGCCTCGACCGGCTCAATATAGGCGACTGTCTGACCGGCGTTGCCCAATGCCTCGTTGATGGCGTGAACCAGGGCATGGACCACGGGCGGCTGATAGGTTCCGGCCAGGACCAGGCTTGCGCCGCGGTGGGCCTCCAGGTCGCGCACCGCGGCCTCGATCCACGGCTGATGCTCCGGCGGCAGCGCCGCGTCGCCGGCCCGCTCGATGCCCAGCGCCCGTGCAACCGCCCGTGCATACAATTCAACCTGGCTAGGGCGCACGGCCAGGCGGTGGTCGGCCTTGGCGCCCGTAATGGTCGGGCTGCTCTCGATCACATAGAGCCGGTTCATCTCCGGCTGCACCCAGACCCGGCGCCCATCAATAAACTGGAGCGCATAGCGCGGGCTGCCCGGCTCGGCAAAGAGAAAGTCGGCGTCGAAGGAGAGAATGCGCTGCGCACGGTCGAAGTGGTAGACCGTATCCACAAAGCGGCCCAAGGCCATCTGCGCGCCGGCTCGCCGGTAGTCCCGGTTGACTGGCTCCCACTGGTGCCACCGGGCCTGGGGGTAACGCTCCCGCAGGGCGGCGATCTGCGCGGCCAACGTCGGCGAGGTGACAGTTCCGGTGAGCAGATGCAGCCCTGCGCCGCCCTCGCCCAGGCGCTCCATTTGCCCTCTCATCGCATCCAGGAAGTTCTGCCAGGTGCTGATCTGGCCCCGGTTGCTGACGACTTGGGCGCGGTCCGGGTCATAGAGGTTGAGGAGCGCGCCCTGCATGAACGAGTTCGTCCCGCCCAGGCTGGCGGGATGGAGCGGGTTCCCCTCCAGCTTGGTCGGTCGCCCCATGTGATTTTCCGCCAGCAGCCCCATGCCGTAGCCATCCCATGGCATAGCCGTGGCGAAGAAGAGCGGCTTGCCTGGAATAATCTCCTCCGGCTTGACCACATAGGGCACGATCTGCTCACGCGGGCGCTGGGGTCTGCATCCGGCCAGCCCGGCCATGACCAGCGCCGCGCCCATCAGCCGCAGGAAGTCCCGGCGGCTGGCCGACGGTTTGGACGGGATGGGATAAGCCGGAAACTCTTGCCGGACCAACTGGCGAAAGGCTTCGGTATCAGCCAGCTCTTCAAGGCTGCGCCAGAGCTGCCGGTTGTCCCGACAGGCTTGCAGGCGTTGGCGAAGCTCGGCCAAGGTGGGCTGTTCCATGGACATCGTATGCTCAGCTCTTGCTATTGGCGCACGGCGCTACCAAAGCGAAGCGCCATACCGGTTTGCCGGTGCGTTCGCATGGCGCACGCTCTGGCTGCCATTCCGTAGGTGCGGCATCCTGCCGCACGCTCTGGCGGACACGCATGTGCGGTCAGGAGACCGCACCACAGATTGACCTGTCGCCCTTGTGGGCGCCCCTCGTGGCCGCCCGGTCCGTTGTGGCGCCCACGGCGGGCAGGCCTTGTGCCTGCCCCTACAAGAAGGCAGCATCCAAACTGACCATTAGCCTACCGGTGGCAGACGTAACAGTCTGTCAGCCGCTCTACCGGTATCTGATACTCTTCGATCAGTTGCCGGCCCAGCGCAAGCTGGTCCGCCGGTCGGCGATAGTCCATATTGAAGACCTCATCTACCGGACGCAGGTACCGCTCCGGCTGCCGGTGACAGTCCAAACACCATTCCATGGTCATCGGCTCGGCCTTCCACATCAGGTTCATCTCGTCTACCTGGCCGTGACAATCGGTGCAGCCGATCCCTTTCTGCACATGAATGCTGTGGTTGAAATAGACGAAATCCCCCAAATCATGGACCCGTGTCCAGGCCAGCGGCACGCCCGTCCGGTAGCTTTCGCGCACCGGCTCCAAAATGGGGCTGTTGTTCCAGATTTGGGAATGGCAGGTCATACAGGTGTGGGTGCTGGGCATCCCGGCGAAGGAGGACTCCTCGACAGACGTATGGCAATAGCGACAGTCAATGCCCAGGCCATCCACATGGTGGGCATGGCTGAATTGGACCGGCTGGGGTTGGACAACGCCGACATTGGTCGAATAGTCCGAACGGGCGACCACCAGCCCGATGCCGGCCAGGGCAGCGATAAAGAAGACCGCGCCGAAGATGCTGACGCGAGCGAAGCTGTTTGCGCTAGGATGGAAGATCTGGGCCATGCGGGTCCTGGGCTATTTGGCTCTCGGTCAGACCCCTGTCATACACTGAGCAGGCATTGAACAGACATGGGCCGGACACGGACGGGTAATGTGGCGTATCTCAAAAGACACAGACAAAAACATCTCCCTGCCGCTGGCATACAGTCGAGCTAACCCTGGGCGATATGAGTTAAATGGTCAACGCTGGTGTTGTAGCCCAGGAGCGGAGAAAAACCCCTGACGTGGCGCTAGTATAGCACATTTTGCGCGCCGCTCTGTAAGATGGATTGGCACGACCTAGAAACCGGCCTCTTTCTTGGCGCTGCTCCGTAACCCTTTGCGGCCCCGCGGCGTATCTCTAGGGAGCCGAGACAGGAAATTGCCACATGACAACAAATTGTCAGTAGACAAAAGTCGGAAGGAGCAGTATACTGTGCGACGCTAGCGAATATGCTAGTAACCGAGCAGCGATGTTCAGCGCCATCCTGCTCTTGAGTTGCTCTATCGGCCGGCTCCCCATTGTCTCCGGCGTTAACAGCGCCTTCGGCATCTGCAGTGTTCCAATAGGTTCCCGTATAGTCCCTAATTGATTGTTTGGCATTCGTTGACCAGAAGGCCCCGCTACGCTACCTGCAAGGTTCTAGCGCCGCTCTTTTGTGTTCGTAGTAAGCGGACCATTGCCGTATCGGTACCGTCGCCGCACTCTCGTCATCTACGCTCCTGCTGCTAGGCTATCGCACCAGCGGGAGCCTGTTAAGGGAAGGGACAGATGATGCAACGCATTGTCAACCAAGCGGCCGGCCTGTTCGCCGGAGCCATGCTCGTGATCCTGGCGCTCCTGGCAAGCAGCAGCGCCGGCGCGCGTATGCCCCAGGCCGAAGTAGCCGCGCCCGTCGTCGAGCCGCTGGCTGTTTCCCAAGTCTTTCACTACCAGGGACGGTTGCTCACCCCGGGCACAGGGGAGCCGAAGGCTGATGGCACATACCAGATGTCCTTCAGCATCTACAACGTCGCCAGCGGCGGCTCGCCGCTCTGGACCGAGAACAAACCCATCCAGGTGACCAACGGCGCGTTCAGCACGCTGCTGGGCGACACGACGCCGCTGCCCCTGGGCATCTTCGACGGCCAGGAGCTATTTTTGGGCGTGACGCTGGTCGGCGACCCAGAAGCGACGCCCCGCCAGCGCCTGGCCCATGTCGCCTACGCCATGCGCGCCGAAACGGCAGGAAGCGCAGCCACAGCGAACAATGCCGACACCCTAGACGGTCAGGACTCGACCGCCTTCATCTCCCCTAAATTTCTGAGCCTCGATCCCTTTGCCGCCCACATAAGCGGGAGCACCTTTAAGGATGACGGCTTTGGACCACATAGCGGAATTCATCTGCCAGATACGGGCGACAGCGCCTTTGCCGTGGGCTTTACGCTGCCGCCCAACTATACCACTGGCACAACGGTTGTGATGCGGATGATGTGGCACGTCATGAGTCCTGCCGCCAATTGCGGCGTCAGTTTCAATGGAAACTATATCAGCGTGGCTCGACCGGGCCGCACTCACATTGTTGGCACAACCACCGATACCGGCATTACCATTGTCGGCGGCAACACATTGACTGCCCCCAGTGTCGTCCAACAATCCAGTGAGACGCTGATCAATATTGTGTCGCCGCTGACCTCTGTTCCACTCCAAGCCGGAGATT
>DATLZJ010000750.1:0-4925 GCA_035574055.1 Caldilineaceae bacterium | reverse complement strand
CGCGCCATAGGCCGTCGCCAGCGCCAGCCCATCGGCCACCGCGGGTTCGTTGAGCAGGATAGGGACTATCGCCGCCAGCACGGCCAGGGTCTGTGCCGGCCGGCCCTGGACCGCCAGCGCCATCACCTCGTCGAAGAGGGTGATCAGATCGGCGCCTAGGGTGCCCTCCGGCCACATCAGCCATTCGCCCTCGCCATCAACATCGTCATCGTCGTCAACATCGTACTCGCTGTATTCGTACCCGCTTCCCTCGTCATCCGGGTCGGGCCACGCTTCCGCCCGCGCCGGCGGTTGCGGCTGGGGTGCCCGCGCCAGCGCCGTCCGCAACCGTTGCACAAAGTGCTCGATTTCGCCGGTTGGGTCCGCCGCGGCCAGCCCGGCCGCGGCGCGCAGCGCCTCCTCTTGCGCCTGGATGCGCGCCAGCCACAATTCGATGCGCTGGGCCAGCTCCGGGCTGCCCCGTCCCCACTCCAGCAGCAGCCGGCGCAGGTGGTCCGCTGGCGTTGCGGCCAGCGTCTCCTCCAGCGTCGGCTTGACCGGGAGTTGGTCGCCCCGCTCCAGGTAGGCCAGCGCGGCGGCTACAGCATGTTTGCACCAGCCGCCCCAGCCTTCCTCGACATAGGGGCAGGTGCAGCGCGCGAGGACGCCGCCGCCGGAGCTGGGTTCAAGCACGACTTGATAGGGGAATGGCATACTGCCCTTGACCGCGGCCTCGATGGCAGCGCCGCGGCGGACGAGGCTCTTGACGTGACCGCTGCGGAAGTAGGAGCGGCCTCGGCGGAACACCTCCGCCGAGGCCATCTCGCGCACAGTCGCTTCAGTCAGGTGGAACGGGGTGGATTCGGCCATGGTTCACCCCCTTGCGGCAAAGAAGATTCGCGGCGCCGTAGGCGCGTCCCTGGCGTCACGAGCAGTACGTACATGATTGCCCAACCAGGAGGTGCGCTAGGATAGCGCACCTACGATGCCATTACTAGCCATCGCGTAGGTGCGGCAAGGATGCCGCACGTACCATCAATCTATGGCCTATTCGTAGTAGGCGACCTCCTGATCGGGCAGGCCATAGAGGAGTTGCGCGCCCTGGCGGTCAATGTCGGTGATGCGCAGCTCCTTGTCGCCCACGCCGCCGCAGAAGTAGTGCATGACCGAGCGAGGGTCATAGTCGGTCAGCTCGATGGTGTTGCCCAGCGGCTCGTTGGGACAGATAGGCGGCGCGCCGCTGCGGATGTGCTCATGGCGGAAGCCAAGCACGTGGCCCAGCTCATGGCGCAGCACGCCAACGGGGTTGAAGCCCAGATCGCTGGCGAAGAAGACGGGGTCAATGATCACCCGCCGCTCGTGGGGCGGGTCATTGGGGAAGAAGGCGGCGGCGATGAGCTGGCCGCGGGTGTTCACCCCCTCGACCGTAAAGAGCGCCGTTTCGCCATTGCTCGCCGCGCCGTCGTCCAGCGAGGAGACGTGGCGGAAGTTGACGCCACAGACGGCCTCCCAGTCGGCGGTGGCGGCGCGCATGGCGTCCACCACCTTCTCATAGTGGCCTGGCGTGGTGAATGTGCTCTTCTTGACGGTATAGGTCAAGACCAGCCCCTTCTTCCAGCGCACCTTACGCCCCTGGTTGTCGAGGATGCCGACCAGCTCCTGGCGTTCTACCCTGATGCCCGCCTCGCGCTGGGCCTCCAGCTCGGCCCGCTCGGCGGCATACTGGAGCAGCTTGTCCTCGTCCAGGATCAGGTCGCCCTCGACGATGTAATAGCGCTTGCCGTGAACCTCGACCTGCCGTTTGGTCGCCTTCAGCTCCTCAAAAATCTCACTCACACTTCGTGCCATTCGGTTACCTCCTCTTCCTTATGTAGCTTGCTTATGTAGCTTGTAGGTACTTCATGTAGGTAGGTCGGTTGAACCAAGACCTCGAACCAAAAGATCAACTGTCAGACTCAGATGAACCCTGTTGTTTTGTAGGGGCGTCCCTGATGGGCGCCCAGGCGGGCAGGCGGCAGGGAGCGGCGGGCTATTCCATGAAGAGATCGGCCAGTGCAGCGCCGGCTTGGGCATCGGCAGGGGCCAGCGCGGCCGGGTCCGCTGGCCCGGCGCTGCGCACACCTGGCGGGACCGCGGCGGCCATCTGCTCGACGATGGCTCGTTGGGCGTTCCGTTGACGATACTGCTCCGGGTCGGCGTGATAGGCCAGGGCAGCGGCGGCAAAGAGAATACGGAAATCTTCTCCCTGGTTGAGCGTAAACCCGCCCAGGATATTGGCCTGCTGGATGGCCGCGGCCTGGGCGTTGGCGGGGCTAAAGGCCACCACCTGGCGCAGCGGTTTTCCCCCTAGTGGGACTGCCAGCAGCGCGGCGACGACCTTGGGCACGTCCGGTTCGAACTCGGCCATGGCATGGGCCTGGTAGAGCGCCCGCCACCCGGCGCCGACGCCGGCCCCATCCAGCCCCAACGCATCCAACGCCGCCAGGTTAATCAGCACGCGCAAATGGCGGGTCGGGTACTTCTCCCAGGCGTCCGGCTGGCGGCGCTCGCCCTCTATGACCTGGGTCTCGGCCAGCAGATAGTCCATCAGGCCCAGCACATAGGCCTCGCCACAGCAAAGCACGCCATAGAGATCAGCGAAGACCTCCCGCGCCCAGGCTTGCCAGGCGGGCACGCGGGCGGCCGCCACGCCCTCGCCCTCCAGCCCGGCCATGGCGGCGTCCACTGCGGCGACCAGGCCGAAGTCTCGTTCAACGGCATGGCCGGCCTCATGGGCGATCGCCATGCCGGCGGGCAGATGGTTGACCTGGAACCAGGGCAGGCCGATGACGGGGATGGGCAGCTTGAGGACGGCCACGCCCAGCAGCCGCAAATCCTCTTGGGTCAACCCTTCCGGGTCAAAGAGCGTCTCGCGGCCTTGGACAAAGGGGCTTGCCAGCGGGCTATAAAAGACCAGGGGCGGCTCTTTGAGGCTGGCGGCGGCGATGACGCCTGTGCTCTCGGCCTGGGCGCGGGCGGGCCGGTAACAGGCCCAGGCCAGCTCGTCGGCGCAGAGCAGCTCTTGGCGAAACCAGGCCACATCGCGCAGCGCCAGCTTGGTGCGGAAGTAGTCCCACAGCCGGTGGGCGTTGAGGAGCAGCCGTTGGGCCTGGGCGTTGCCGGTGAAGGTGGCGGCAGACAAATCGGCAGGTAGCTCCACCCGCGCCAGCAGCCCCTCCAGTTGAGCGGTGATCCGGGCGATCTGGGTATGGTGTTTTTCCAGCGGCTGCCCTGCCTGGGTGCGGCCGCGCCAGTGGTTGAATTCTTCCTGCAAGGTCTCTTGTTGATGGCGCAGGGCCATCGCCTGCCGTTGGACTAGCTCCATTATCCTGCCTTTAGCTTCTCTGTTCTATTGACGATAAATAGGGCGGAAGGGTGCGCGCAACTCGGTGGCCGCGTTAGCATGGTACCCTAGCCGGCGGCGGTATTCAAGTAGATCGGGAAATTTGCATAACTGATAAGCGAGTGACATAGACCCTGATTGACACCCCCAAGAGAGGTGTTATACACTTTCTGGGCAGTTGCACTCCTGAATGAAACCTTCCATGGCGTAATACCCCCTCTGCGCCAGCCGGCAATCCCGCACGCACAGAATTGGCAACGATCTCTGTCGCGACGAGCGCACAGGCGGCTCCTGGCAGCCGTGCTGGGCGGGCTTTCGGGTAGCGCCGTTGGTGGCAGGAGTGGCTGATCCGGCTGTTGGCGGATAGCCGCCGGCATGGACGCGTGTGATACCACGCAGAAGGGCGCCATGAGCCAAGTTGATCATCTGCCTGCCACCCGGCGGCGCTCTTTGCGCTGGACGCGGCTCATCGCGTCGGCGCTTCTCCTTGCTGCCGCAACGCTGTGGGCCGCGCCCTCTGCCAATGCCGGCGCGCCACCGCCGATCGTCGTCAACGACTTCGGCGATGCAAAACAGGCCAGCGACGGCAAATGCACCCTGCGTGAGGCGATCATCGCCGCCAATTCCGACGACCCCTCCGGCAGTAAGTCCGGCGAATGTCCAGGGGGAGACGACGCGGATACCATCTTGCTGCCGCCCGGCGTCTATACCCTAAGCCGTTCCGACTCCGGCAACGAAAACGCTTCCACCACCGGCGACCTCGACATTCAGGAGACCGTCACCATTCGCTCCACCGGGCCGGGGCTGGTGGTCATAGACGCCGGGGCCATCAATAACCGGGTCTTTCATGTGCTTGGTGGCACGGCCAAGCTCAGCGGGGTGACCTTGCGCGGAGGCCATGCGGCGCAGGGGGGTGGGGTGCTGGTGGAATCCGGGGCGGCCCTGCACCTGGAGAACAGCACCCTCACCGGCAACAGCGCCGACGGCGCCGGCGGGGCGATCTACAATGCCGGCCAGGTCAAGCTCATCAATGTCACTATCGCCGGCAACCAGGCGGCGAGCGCTCGGGCGCTCCACAACACCGGCCAAGCCGAAGTCGGCAACACCCTTATTGCCGCCAACCCCGGCCCGGTTGCGCCCGACTGCGCCGGTTCTCTGACGCCCCTGGGGCCGAACTTAGTCGAAGATGGGGACGGCTGCGCGCTCGGCGACGCTGCCCTGGTCGGCCCGCCCGGCTTCACGGCCCAGCAGGCGGGAGGCCAGACGGTCTTTTACCGGCTTCTGGCCGGCAGCGCCGCCTTCAACGCCGGCGACAACGCCATCTGCCCTGCAACCGACCAACTTGGCGTCGCCCGCCCTCAGTTTACCCGGTGCGACATTGGCGCGCATGAGCTGGACCGGCTGCCCCCCGCCGCTACGTCGCTGGCCGTTACGACTGTCGAGAATACGGCGGTGACTATCGAGCTATCGGGCAGCGGGAGCGAAGGGGAGACGCTGGCTTTTGCCATTGCCGGCCCACCCGGTCAGGGCACATTAGAGGCGCTGACACAGACGGGCAGCAACA
>DATLZJ010000749.1:0-2923 GCA_035574055.1 Caldilineaceae bacterium | reverse complement strand
ACGCCAAGAGCGAGCCGGTGCGCCATCTGACCTGATTCGCAACCCGCTCGATAAAGGGGCGATCTCACGGCCCAGCGCCCCAAGCGCGTGACCCGGCAGCCAGGTCACGCGCTCGCCGGAGTTGTAGACTGCCGCCAGCCGGGCGCCGGCGCAGACATCGCAACGGTCACCCCCGGCGCGTTCAGCCTGAGACCTGCGCTTCCTACGCGTCCCGGAACAACTCCTCTCCCCGATGAAGCCGTTGGGCGATGGTATATGTCTGGCCCTGGGCGCGGACGGTCGGCGAGTGGGCCGCCAGGTAACGGATGGCGGCAATCAGCACATGGCTGCGCTCGGCGGGGTCATCCAGCAACGAATGTTGGCGGAAGGCGGCCTCTACCATCTGAATGGTATGGAAGTCCCGGTCTTCGCGCAGCAAGAGCCGCCCGATAGAGGCCAACAGCGCCGCAGTATCCCCTCCATGATGCAGATAGCCGGCCACCTCCTGCGCAGCCTGGTTGACCTGCTGCTGGCGGTCGAGGAGCTGGCTCAGTCGCTGGAGGCTCGCCGCGCCGGTCCCATTGCCGGCCCCGTTCGGCTGGGGCAGGCGAGCCGCGGGGATGTTGAGGAAGCGGTCAAGATAGACGCTCATGGCCGCATCAAAGGCCCCGCGCAGCAGCTCCGCCGAGGGCGCGCGGCGCAACCCTTGATGGATGGCGTTGGCGAAGGTAAAGGTGTGCAGCGCCGTGTCCCAGTCGCCGAACTCGTTGCTGGTGTGGAAGCGGGCAATGCGCAGGGCTGCGGCATAGGCCACCGCGCCGGCCAGCGTTTCGGCGCTGCACCCGCCGCGCAGACTCTCCAGCAACGCGTCCGCCGACGCCTGCGGATCGTCGCCCAACAAGAGATCGGCCAGCCCGCGACGCCCCGGCCAGGCTACCCGTCCCTCGGCCCGCCGCTGCTCCCCTTGCATCAGCGCATCGGGCAAAGCCTCAAAGCTCCGCTCCAGGATCGCGATCAGGTCCACCGGATAGCGCCAGGCGTTCGACTCCTCCATGCGGCTGGCCCCGGCATAGCCGCGCACCAGGCTGGTCAGCACCGGCTCCGCCATCTCCCAACCGGCAATGTCGAGCGCCTCAAAGGCTTTGTTGGTGAAGTCCGCCGGATGGCCGACCTGGATATAGCGATGGTCGGTGACTGCGGCAAAGAGCATGTCGGCCATCTGCCGGTGGTCCGCGCCGGCGCGAATGGCCGAAACGATACAACGCTCGGCGCCCTCGTCGTCGCGCACCTCGATGAACTGGCGAAACCAACGCTTGAGGGTCGGGATGCCGGTGGCGTCGCCCGGCAACGGAGGCACCATGAAGCGGGGCGCCTGGCCTGCGCTGTCGGTCGCCACCGCAGACAGGCCGTGATAGAGGGCGCGCGGCCGGTCCTCGGCAGCCAGGTAGGGCAGCAGGTTCATAAAGCAGACATGCATGGTCAAGCCCTGGCCCCAACCCATCTCGCGGTAGCGCGTGCCGAACTCCAACCCGGCGCGAAACGGCTCGCCGCCGCTGGGGTCGGCCTCCAGCAGCGAAAGCACCGCCTTGCCGATGACCAGCGATAGGTTGCGCTCCAGCCCGATGCGCAGCCGGGTGCGCTGGTGGGCGACCATGTCGGTATGGGGCGCAGCGTCCACCCACACCTGGCCGTCGCGCACCTCCACCGGAAAGCTGCGCACATCGTCGGCCCACTGGTCAAAGGTACCGCCCGACGCAAGGTCAAAGCGGGCATGGTGCCAGTGGCAGGTCAAGATGCCATCCCTGACCGTGCCCCGGTCGAGCGGAAAGCCCATGTGGGGGCAGCGGTTGTCAACCGCGTAGACGCGGTCGTTGTGGTAGAAGAGGGCGACAGGCTGGCCCTCGACCTGAACGGTGAGATAGCCGCGCTTGCGGACTTCCTCGACATTCGCAACGGGGACAAAGCTGGTGATCACAGTCGCCATGGCTGACTCTCCTTCCGTAAATTTAACCGCGAATTTGGCCGCGAATCCGGATGGTTCGGGCGGAGCAACGGCAAACGCGAACCGGCCCAGGGCATCTGCTCCAAGGATACCAGAGACGCGAGACCGGCGCATGTGAAAAAGGATCAGTCAGTTCCCTGTACTTATGGACAGGGGGACAGATTTCACGCTGCCTAACCGGCCACCGACCAGGCGAGCAACCCCTGGGCGAGATAGTAGCTCCCCAGCACAACCACCGGCGCGGCAGTAAAACGCCGCCGGAAGCGGTCCCAGGCCAGAGCCGAGTCGGAGAGGACAAAGCTGATGGCGCCCAGCGCCGCCGCGGCCGTTCCGCTGGAGGGAGCGCGCTGCCATCCGCCAATGGCCTGCCACGCCATGAGCAGAATGGCCCCGATGTAGGCCAGGACCGGCAGCCGCAACCGGCCTAGATAGGGCCAGAGCAGCGCCGTATACCCAATGCCAAAGCTTACCCACAACAGAAGCAAGAACGGCTCCGCGTTCCACCCGTTGCGGGTCACGAACGCAGCGATGTAGAGCAGATGGGCGGCGAAAAAGCTAACCATGCCCGCCAAGAACCAGTCGAAGCCCGCTTGCTCCTGGGGCAACATCAGGCAGACATCCCCCGCCAACGAGCAGAGCAGCCCGCCGGCGATCAGAAGCTGATAGGTTTGGCTGACCGGCGAGCGAACCAACAGCGCCGTCGCCAACAGGAGGATGGTCGCCAGCGGCTTGGCAATATAGACCTGGCGACGCTGGCCGCCCATCTGCGCCCGGATCAGCAGGATAACGGCCAGGGCAGCGGCCAGGGTCAGCAGGGCGGCGATGGCTACACCCCCACCGGGATCGCCACGCCCAGCCGCGCCGCATCTTCGCTCAACAGCGCCCAAGTCGCGTCGTCCACCTCCACGCCGGTCGCCTGGCGCTGCGCCAGCATCCGCTGCT
>DATLZJ010000748.1:0-2063 GCA_035574055.1 Caldilineaceae bacterium | reverse complement strand
GCTCCAGGCCAAAGGCGACGCCGAGGCCGCGCAGGCAAGCTGGCAGGCATTGGTGGCGCGCGCGCCCGATACCTATTATGGGGTGTTGGCGGCCCAGGCGTTGCGACGGCTGAAGCCTGAGAACGGCGCCATGTTGCGCCACATAGCCGCCGTGGCAGGACCGGCGACCCGGTTGGAGGGCGACGACGGCAGCCGCGCCTTTGCCGAACAATGGCTCGCCGATTGGCTCCAGGTGGACCCGGCAACGCTGGCGACGCTCCCGCCAGCGATTGCCAATGACCCGGACCTGATCACCGGGCGCGTTCTGCTGGAGCTGGATGAACGGGGCGATGCGCTGGCCGCGCTGGGGCGGCTCTACGAACGCTATAAGGATGACGAACGGGCGCTGTATGCCCTGAGCCTGGAGTTCGAGCGACTCAGCACCTACCGGCTCAGCCTCATGGCGATGGCCCGCTTGCTGGAACTTAGCCCCGCAGGGTTGGTCGAGAATGCGCCGCTCTTTCTGCAACAGCGGGTCTACCCGCTCCGCTTCGAGGAGCTGATCACCGCCGAGGCCACGGCTCATGGCCTGGATCCGCTGCTGCTCTTTAGCCTGATCCGCCAGGAGAGCCTCTTTGAAGAGGGCGCCCGCTCCTGGGCCGCGGCCCAAGGCCTGGCCCAAATCATCCCTGATACCGGGGCGTGGGTAGCCGAGCAGTTGGGGTTCCCCGGCTATACCAACGCGCTCATCTACCGGCCGTATATCAACGTCAAATTCGGGGCCTACTACTTGGACTGGGTGCGCGACTACCTGGACGGCGACCTGGTCTCCGCGCTGGTGGGCTACAACGCCGGGCCTGGAAACTCCAAGAGTTGGCGGGCCACTCTCGGAGCCGACGATACCCTCTTTGTCGAGCGACTGGAAGTAGCTGAACCGCGCATCTATGTGCAGGCGATTGTCACCAATCTCTATCACTACACACGGCTCTATGGAGAGTCCTCCGCGGCGAATGCTCTCCCCGCCGATGCTCCCTCCGGCTAGGGCGCGCCGCCCCAGGTGGAGACGGAACTTCCCTACTGACAGTCGCGCTCCATCGGGTATATACTATACGCCACACGAATAGCACAGGCTGTTCCAAGCGCAACGGCGCGCCAGGCCCCATCGGCAACAGCGCAATGGGCGTGCGATCATCACCCAACCATCACTCAAAGCGGAGTAATCAAAGCGGAGTGCTCAAAGAGGAGCGCTCGAAGAGGAGTCCAAAAGGGGGATTCACCATGATCAACGAGCCACACCCAAGCAACGGCAAGATTGTCACCATCGAGCGGTTTATTCTCGACCAGCAGCGGGGATTTAAGGACGCCACCGGCGTCCTGACCGATCTGCTCTATGACATGGCGCTGGCGGCCAAGATCATCGCCAGCCGCACCACCCGCGCCGGGCTGGTGGACATCCTGGGCAGCACCGGCGAGGAAAATATCCAGGGCGAAGAGGTGCAGAAGCTCGATGAGTTTGCCAACCGGACCATCTTCCGGCTCAACGACCATACGGGCCGGCTGGCCGTGATGGCCTGTGAGGAGGAGGAGGAGATCATCCCCATCCCCGACCGCTTCCCGACCGGCAAGTATGTGCTGCTCTACGATCCACTGGACGGCTCCTCCAACATTGACTTCAATGTGAGTGTGGGGACGATCTTTGCCATCTACCGGCGCAAAAGCCTGGAGGGCCGCGGCACGCTGGAGGATTGTCTACAGCCGGGCCGGAATCTGGTGGCGGCAGGCTATATCATTTACGGCTCCAGCACCATGATGGTTTATTCCGCCGGCCAGGGCGTCCACGGCTTTACGCTGGACCCCAGCATCGGCGAATTCTTGCTCTCCCACCCCAATATCCGCATCCCCGACAAGCCCAAGTATTACAGTGTCAACCAGGGGTATGAGCGTTCCTGGTCGCCCGGCGTGCGCCGGTTCACGGCCTATCTGCAAGGGGACAACGAGCAACAGCAGGGGCTGTCGCTGCGCTATATCGGCTCGTTGGTGGCGGACTTCCACCGCAACCTGCTCACCGGCGGCATCTTCTACTA
>DATLZJ010000747.1:0-11104 GCA_035574055.1 Caldilineaceae bacterium | reverse complement strand
AGGCTAGGTGAGAGCCGGGTGATCCTAAGCGATATAGCCGGCAAGGGATTCCGCCTAGCCAGCGTCGTCCCACTTCCGTAGTCCTTGTCCGGTAATCCTCTTCCGTAGCTGCGGTATCCTTACCGCAGGCTCCGACTGGTTGTACGCATGTTCTCACCGGCATCCCCGTGCGGCAGGATGCCGCACCTACGGTAGAGGTATCTGTCTACCTAACGACTAACGAGACTGTAGGCCGGCGATGTGTCGCTGATCCGGCAAATTTCTTCGAATTACCCTGAGATCACCGATGGTGATATGGTATCACCGGTGGCGGCCTCCTGCCAAGAGCCTTTGTGCAGCCTATTCGCGCCGAAAGACATCTACCTGCATACCCACGTCTGCGAAGGGTTTTCCCTCGATGTGGCGCAGGCCCAC
Source organism: Caldilineaceae bacterium (assembly GCA_035574055.1). Taxonomy (GTDB): domain Bacteria; phylum Chloroflexota; class Anaerolineae; order Caldilineales; family Caldilineaceae; genus QEUY01. Next base: position 10,690 of record DATLZJ010000747.1, on the reverse strand, counting down.
TGCCTCTAGCGTTGGGGCCAGCAGCGAAAGCGGATAGCGGGCATCGGGCCGGGGTGCGCTGACGACCACCACCTGGTCAATGGTCTGGGCCTGCACCAGATCGCCTACAAAGACCGGCGCTTGGGCCGGGTCCGAGTAGGAGGCGCGTATGGGCAGCCCCAGGTACAGGGTGCGCAGGGCGGCAGGCCGGTCATAGGCGGTGACGACCCGCTCCAGCGAGGCGGCCAGCGGCGAGGGCAGCGGCAGCCGCGCCGCCAGCGCGGCCAGGCGGCGCCCCTCCTCGATCTGCGCGGCGGAGCCGGCCTGAGGCGCGGCCAGCAGCCCGTGCTCGACCATCAGCCGCCAGTCCAACAGCGGCGGGCTGGGATAGCTCATGTCCATGCTGCCGATCACTAACGTGCGCTGTCCGGTCGCCTGAGCCGCCGCAACGGTCTCGGCCACATAGGCCGTTATGCCGTCCGGTGGATTGGCAAACGCCACGTCCAGCGTGCCGCGCAGCAGCAGCGCGCACTGGGCGACCAGCAGCAGCCCCACTAGCGTCATACCCCAGCGGACTGCGCTGGGTCGCCGCGCTGCCAGCCGCTGGCCCAGCCCCATGAGCAGATTGCCGGCCAGCAGGAACCAGGCGGGCAGCACCGGAAACATGTAGCGCGCCTGTTTGTTCTGGTGAAACTCGCCGATCAGCGCCTGCACCAGCACCAGCGTCACCAGAAAGAGCGCCCCCTTACGCCGCTCCACCAGCGCATAGACCATCGCCGCCAGATAGAGCGCAAAGAGCCAGGGGGAGCCGGCGATTTGCACCAGCGCGCGAGGATAAAAGAGCCAGCCTTCGGCGCTGTAGGGGTCGGCCACACCGTCGGGATAGTTGACCAGCCAGCCCCAGGTGGCGGCGATCTTGGGCGGATAGGCAAACCAGACGGCCAGAACCAGCGCCAGGGGCAACAGGAGGTAAAAGACGCGCCGGTTCCAGAGCAGCCAGAGCCGCCCGCGCACTTCGAGCGCCAGAAAGAGCGCCACGCTCAGAAAGAGGATGATGCCGTAGGGCGTTCGCACCAGGTAGGTCAAGGCGATGGCCGCGCCCAGCAGCATATACTCGCGCGGGTCGGGGTCATCGGCCAGCAGCTTGAGCTGGACCAGCAGGGCCAGGCAGAGCGCGGTTAGCCCCGGAACCTCCAGCATGACCTGCACGGCGTAGCCCGCCAAGTCGGGCGAGGTGAGCCAGAGCAGCGCCGCTACCGCGCCGGCCCAGTTGGTCGCGCCGGGGCGGAGTTGGCCGCCGGCCAGGTAGAGCAGCCCTGCGCCCAGCAGGTAGAGAAGCAGCGTCACCGTCGCCGCCGTGGTCACGCTGGGACCGGCGAGCAGATAGGCCAGCGCCAGGAACCAGGAGTGGATGGGGGGATAGAGCACCTGGCGGTAGCTGTTGAACAGGAAGCTCAACCCGTCGCCGTGGGCCAGGTCATAGGCGATGACCAGCCCCTTGAGCGCGTGGACGCTCTCATCCCACGCCAGCGGCCCGCGCGGCAGCAGCAGGCGCGTGTAGATCAATCCGCCGACCAGCAGCGCCAGCGCGCCCACCCCTACCGGCAGCAGCCAACGCCGGAGGGGGTGCGCGTCTCCGGCGCGGTCGAGCGGCGCGAGAGGCTTTGCGCCGGCGGCGGGATGGCCCGCGGGCATCAGCGCGCCTCCTCTACGGTCTCGCCTATAGCATCGCTGGTCGTTTCCCGCACGACCAGCAGGCTATGATCCTCGACATATCCCCCTTCGGCGCGTAGGGGATTCTCCGGGTCGGGCAGCCATTCGCCTGAGCCGTGGGCGCCGCCCGCTGCCCAGAAACGGTAGGGGTAGCGGCCCGGCGGCAGGCGCAGATGGCCGTGCCACCAACCGTTGGCGCAACGGGCCAGGGGTGTAGCATCGCGCCGCCAACCGTTGAAAGGGCCTAGCACGCTCACCGCCTCGGCAGACGGGGCCAGCAGCCCTACATAGAGGAGCCGGCCCGACTCGCCCCAGAGCGGCGCATCCGGCCGGCGGCGCGGTGTGGTTGCGCTGGAGGGGAGGCCCGCCAATGGCCCGCCCGCCGCGCGCAGCGCGGCAGCGACAGCCCGTGTGGGTTGGATCAGGCCGGCGCCGGTGCGCGCCCGCGGCAGATGGCGCAGGGGCAGCGCCGTTTGCATGAGCAGCGCCTTGATCTGGCCGGGCGACAGGCAGGGATTCGCCGCGACCATCTGGGCGGCGACTGCCGATGCCTGCGCCACGGCCACGCTGGTGCCGTCCACATGCTGGTAATAGGCATGAACCCATTTGTGGGCGTTCATGCGTTTGCGCAGCGCCTGCTCGATCTCGGCGCGCCAGTCGCCGTCATTTTCGCCGGGGTGGCGTTTGCGGTAGAGGGGATCATGATGCAGCGCGTGGACCCAGTGGGCGGCCAGTTCGGCCAGGCGCTCCTCGTCGCCCGCCAGCAGGCTCTCGCGCAGCCGCGCAATGGCGACCGTCTCCCGCAGGACGGGGCTGGGTAGGAGGATGGGCGACGGCAGCCAGCGGGCCAGCCCTAACAGCTCCGGTTTGCGCCGCCGGCGGCGCTGCCCCTCCACGCTCTCTTGTACAACGCCGTAATTGTGGGGATAGAGGGCCAGCCGCTTCACCTCCTCCGGATCGGCGGGCGACCAGCGGCGGTTGAGGTCATCCACCCCGCCCACAGTCAAGACTGAAGGGGCTTGGGCCGGGGCCAGCAAGCGCCGTGCGCCGCTGTTGCCTGCCGCCGCAGCCACAAAGACGCCCCGTCGTACCAGCTCTTCAGCCGCCAGACAGACCGGGTTCTCCTGCCACGGCTGCTCATAGTCGCCGCCGACGCTCACATTGAGCACCCGGACCCCGTAGGCGGCGAAGCGGTCCTCCTCCAGCAGCCACTGAAGCCCGCAGAGGATGTCCTCCTCTGGGATGCGCCCGCCGGCTCGCCCGATCTTGATAGGCAGCAGCCGCGCGCCCGGCGCGTAGCCGCGGAAATGACCCTCGCTCAACAGCCCATTGCCCGCGGCAATCACCGTGGTCATCTGCCCGTGCCAGCTATCGCCTGCCTCATCCCAGAGGCTAGGCGTGATCCATCCCTCATGGCGGCTGTCGCCGGTCAGGTCTACGTAATGAGCCAGGCGCAGCGGCGCGGCGCTGAGGATGGCCTCCAGCTCGCGCGGGGCGAGCTGCGCCCAGGCTGGCGCATCCGGCCAGGTGGGCGTCGCAGCCAGGTCAGGGTGAGGATAGTAGCCACTGTCGAGGAAGGCAATGGTGACGCCTGCGCCGGTGATGCTGCTGTAGGCGGGCAGCCGTTGCGGCTGGGAGAGCACTGTTTCCTCGTCGGGGTGGTAATAGGGAAAGGCGCCGGGCGGGTGGGTGGTGAGATGGAGCGAGCCGGCGCTGCGCTCGGCGTTCAGTTGCTCGGCAAAGGTCTGCGCGCAGGCAGGACATAGCCCATCTTGTGGTTGCCAGTCCGGAATGCGGCGGCGGATGAGCCGCACGACCGGCGGGTAGAGGGCCGCCGCTTGGGCCAATATCCAGCCGTCCGATTCGCCGCCACAATGGGGACAAGCGGCCAAGCCTACTCCTCCCCGGTCGCGCGCTGATACTCCTGCCAGTCTACGCCTATGCCGAAGCCCGGCTCGCGCTTCTCTGGGTCGCGGAATTCCAGCACCAGGTCAAACTCCTGGCGGTCCAACAGCTCAGGCGTCTGGGAGAGGCCCAGGGTCAGCTCGGCGACGACCCGGTAGGTCGCGCCTGGCATGGGGTTGCGCAGGTGCAGGGTGGTCTCGATGCGCTGCTCGGTGCGCGCCATCATGTAGACGCTGGTATTCTCGGCGCCGTCCGGGTTGAACACGATCAGCTCAACATTCGGATGCTGGTCCTGCACCGCGGTAAGCCAGAGGCGCGTCCAAATGCGCTTGAGGTCGGGATAGGGATAGAGGACAATGCGCTCAAAGCGCAACGGTTGGTTGTCTTCAAATAAGGGAATTTCCATGATGCAATTTGCGTGTCCAGCACGTCAAGGTCGGCAGGCCGGTATTGCTTTTGGCGCCACTATAGCACAGGCTGCTTGGCGGCGACAAGGGCAGCGACGCCGGCGGGCGCGCTGGTCTCCCCATACTCCGAGACTAGGCAGCGGCGCAAAGCTGTGATAGAACAGAGGGTATGATCGAACAGGCTAAGTGATGATCAAAGTTATGATAGGCCAAGACGAAACAGCCACCCATCTTATAGCTTGACGCCAAGGAAGTGCTATGACTCTCAATGCGCCGCCGCGCCTGTTGGACAAGCTGGCCCAGGCCGAAGCCTGCTGGTTTAGCACGGTTCGGCCCGATGGCCGCGCCCACCTCGCCCCCATCTGGCATGTCTGGCATGGCGGGCGGCTCTATGTCGTCACCCAGGAGCGGAGCGTGCGGGCGCGCAATATTGCCCACAACCCCGCGGTCAGCATCGCCTTGCCTGACCCCATGAACGTCCTGATCCTGGAGGGGACGGCGCGCCCGGCCCCTGAGCGTAGGGACGAAATCCGGCCCCTCTTTCAGGCCAAGTATAACTGGGATATCAGCACAGACACCGAGTACGACCTGATCCTAGAGGTGACGCCGGTCAAGCTGATGGCCTGGGGCGTAGATGGCGAAGGACGCTGGCGCTTTCAACCGGACGGCGCAGAGACAAAGGCATAGACCATGAGCCTCCCCTCCTCGCCCGGCGCGCCGCTACCAACGGCTCCCTATCCGGTAGATTTGCAGCTTCATAGCACCTGCTCGGACGGTACGGATACGCCGCAAGAGCTGGTCGCGCTGGCCGCGGCGCGCGGGCTGCGCGTGATCGCGCTCACCGACCATGACTCGGTGTTGGGGGTAGCGCCCGCGCAGGAGGCAGGCCGGCGTCATGGCGTCTGGGTGTTGCCGGCGCTGGAGTTCAGCACCCAGAGCGACCGGGAGCGCGACCTGCTGGACATCAATATCCTGGCCTACGGGATTGACCCTGAGCATCCAACGCTGGTTGAGACACTGCGGCGGGTGCAGGAGAGCCGCGTCGAGCAGAAGATACGCCAGGTGGAGCGACTCCAGGGCTACGGGGTGGATGTGCCGGTGGACGAGGTGCTGGCCGCCGCCCAAGGGGCGCCGGGCCGCGTGCATATTGCCCAGGTCGCGTTGGCCCGCAACCCCGACCGCTTTCGCAGCCTGCAAGATGTCTTTGAGCAATACCTCGCGCCGGATGCGCCGTACCCGACCTATGTAGCCCGCTCCTTCAGCCTGCGGGTGGAGGAGGCGATTGCGCTGACCCATATGGCGGGCGGGCTGGCCGTGCTGGCCCATCCAGGCATCTATCTGCGCGTGCGCGATGTGGATGGTATGGTCCGCCGGTTGGCGGCTGAGGGGCTGGATGGGCTAGAAGTGCGGTACACCTATGCCCAGAATCGCGGGCATCGCGGCGCAACAGCCTCCGCCGTGGCTGCATTGGTGGCACACTTCGCCGGATTGGCCGATGAGTTAAGGCTATTGAAGACGGGGGGCAGCGACTATCATGGCGCCGCCAAGCCCGGCATCCTGCCCGGCCAGGCAGGCTTGACAATGGATGAATGGGCGGCGTTGGCCGCCACAGCCGGCTGGGAGTGGACGCCATGAGCGCATCGCCCTCTGTATTTTCATCATCCTCTCCGGGCCGGCCTACCTGGATCGAGGTGGACTGCCAGGCGCTCACGGCTAATGTCAAACAAATCCGCCGGCGGCTCGGCCCGGACTGTCTGCTGATGGCCGTGGTCAAGGCCAATGCCTATGGGCATGGCGCGCTGCTTGCTGCGCGGGCCTTTTGGGCCGCAGGCGCAGACCGGCTGGCCGTGGCGACGTTGGGCGAGGCGCTGGAGCTGCGCCAGGGCGGGATCGCAGCGCCTATCCAGATCTTGGGCTACACGCCCGGCTGGCAGATGGCCGAGGCGGCGCGGCACGGCATTATCGTCACCGTCTTCGACCTGGAGACCGCCCAGGCGCTGGACGCGGCAGCCGCGTCGGCAGGCGTCCGCGCCACACTGCATGTCAAGGTCAATACCGGCATGAACCGCTTGGGACTCTTGCCCCAGCAGGCCGGCGAGTTCATCGCCCGGCTCCGAAGCCTTCGCCATGTGCAGGTCGAGGGCATTTTTACCCACTTTGCCACCTCGGACACCGACCGAGCCTTTGCGCGCGAGCAGTTCGCCCGCTTCACGGCGCTGCTGGACGAGCTGGCGGCGGCAGGGCTGCGGCCTCCGCTGGCCCACGCCGCCAATTCGGCGGCGACGCTGACCATGCCGGAAACCCATCTGGAGATGGTGCGTTGCGGGATCGCGCTCTATGGGCTGGACCCCGATGTGGAGGAGACGCCGCTGCCGCCGGGGTTTTGCCCTGCCCTCGCCTGGAAAGCCCAGGTGGCTCAGGTGAGCTGTCTCCAGCCGGGCGATGCGGTCAGCTATGGCCGCGAGTTTGTGGCCGATTCGCCCATGACCGTGGCCGTCGTGCCGGTCGGCTATGCCGATGGCTTCCCGCGCCGCCCGCTGACCTGGGGGAGTGTGTTGATCCACGGCGAGTTTGCGCCCATCGTGGGCCGGGTCTGTATGGACCAGTGTGTGGTGGATGTGACGGCCATCGCCGCGCATAGGCCGGTGCGCCAGGGCGATGAGGTGGTGCTGATCGGGCGGCAGGGCGCGCGTGAGCTTTCGGCCGCGGAGGTTGCGCGGCGGCTGGGCACCATCAACTATGATGTGGTGAGCCGCATCCTATCGCGGGTGCCGCGCCTGCCGGTTGGGGAGGGGCAGGACAGGGCAGACTAGAAGGGCGGAACCAGGTTTGGGCAGCAGTGCAGAGCAGCCAAGCGAGGCGCAACGCCAAAAGGCGGAGTTCGTCTTTGAACGGCTCAAGGATTATTTTGGCGAGCCGGTCTGGTCGGGCGGCGAAGACCCGGTGGACGAGCTGATCTGGACGATCCTTTCGGCCAATACCAATGACGCCAACAGCGAACGCGCCTTCCGGCAGCTCAAGGCCGCCTTTGGCGACGATTGGGAAGCGGTGCGGATTGCGCCGTTGGAGGCGATCAAGGACGCCATCCGCACCGCGGGCATGTACAACCAGAAGGCCCCCCACATTGTCGAGACGTTGACGCGCATCAAGGAGCAGTGCGGCGATTATAACCTGAACCACCTGGCCGGGATGGAGGTAGAGGAGGCGCTGGCGCTGCTGACCAGCTTCCCCGGCGTGGGCCACAAGACCGCCAGCATTGTGCTGCTCTTTTGCTTCAACCGGGGGACTTTTCCGGTGGATACCCACATCCAGCGCATCAGCCAGCGGCTGGGCATCAGCGGGCGTAAGGACAGCCCAGAGAAGATCAAGCGGATCTGGGAAAGCCTGCTGCCGCCGGAGACCTACTACCCGTTGCACATCAACCTGATCCGCCACGGGCGAGCCATCTGCCGGGCGCGCGACCCCAAGTGTGAGGTCTGCCCGCTCCAGGAGGTGTGCGATTACTATAACCGGAGAGGGGCGTGGGGCGCGAGGACGGCAGAGAGCGCCGCGCCCCGTTCTGAAGGAGGTGTGCGAACAACGCAAAAATGACCGGCGCTCGGTTGAACACCGGTCATGAGCCAATCGCTCGCTAATGGCTTGATTCAACGCGCCTAACGGCGCCTCGCTTACGCGGCCGCTTTGTTCAGGGCGAGGTAGAGGCGGCTCTTGCGGCGGCTGGCGTTGTTGGCGTGGATGACGCCCTTGCTGGCCGCCTTGTCCAGCGCGCGCTCGGCGGCCCGCACCAGCTCTTGGGCGTTCGGGTCGCCGGCGGCAATGGCCAGGCGCGCCTTCTTCACCGCAGTGCGGGCGCTGCCGCGCACGATACGGTTGCGAGCCTCTCGCTTGAGGCGCTGCCGATTGCGCTTCTCTGCCGACTTGGTGTTTGCCATGCTTCTCTTGCTCCCAAAATAGGTTTCCGGCGCCGGCCTACCGCCTCGCCGAGTTAACTAAATTCCCACCCTTGATCAACCTGTCCCGGCGCGCCGGTGTCCATCGCCCTGTCCGCTGCCCAGCCCGTCTACGCCGGAGGCGCTATACTAGAGGGCTGGACGAGTCACAGCCCTCTAGTATAGCGCAGCCTGCCCTGCTTGTCGAATTGGCCCGTCCTCAAATCACTAGAAATCTCTAGTAACCGGCAGGGTTACTGAGCAAGGTCCCAAAGCGCAAAGTTATCGAAGGCGACCTCTACGGTCGGCTCCTGCAAAGCTTCGGTCACAAGCGCAATGCCGCCGAGGCTCAGGTCCGAGTCTTCGGTGCTGTCTATTACTACCCCATTGATGGTGAACGAGAGGGTGCTGCCTTCGGCCAGGACCCCCAGGCGATTCACAGCCTCGGCAGCGGTGTCTACCACCGCGGTCTCCGTCCAAGGAATGAGGTTGAGCCACTCGCCGCCGATATTCTTTTGCAACATATAGTAGCCGGTCGGGTCAATGACGAATATGTAAAAGTCGCCCGACTCGCCATGGCGGAAGACGAGGCCGGCGGCTGCGCCCGGCGGCTGTTGGACAAAGCTCACATCTACCTCGGCGTAGAAGTCGCTCATCTCGCTGGTTGTCTCCTGATCCATCTGAAGCGAGACCCAGGAGGCCCACTGGCCGGCGCTGATCTCGGTGTGGAGCGAGCGTTGCTGGTAAAAGAAGAGCGTATTCTCCACAAAGGTCAAATCCCAGTAGCCTTGATCGGTGCGGAAGTCGTCGCTGAAGGTGGGGGCTTCGCTGGTGATCTCTAGAATGCGGGCGTCAATCTCTTCGAACTCGCCGGGCGGCTCCTCGGTCGGCGCAGCCGGGTCCTCATTGACCGGCAGGTCCCCGCCCAGGTCCCAAAGGGCAAGATTGTCATAGGCAATGGCCGTTGCCTCGTCGGTATAGGTGCCCAGGCTCAGGGCAATGGCGCCGCTGGGGATCGTCTCATCGGTGGTTTCCAGCACCACCACGTCGTTGACCAGCAGGGTAATCTGGGGGCCTTCGACCAGCACGCCCAGGCGGTTGGTCGCGCCGGCGTCGGGCAGGATCGCCTCGTGGGAGGTCCAGGGTTGAAGCGTAAACCACTCATTTTGGCTCAACAGCCAGAGGCTGAATTGGCCGGCGCCGTTGAGGCCGAAGAAATAGAAGTTGCTCGAATCCACGAAATGAAAGAGCACCCCGTATTCGGCCTCCAGCGAGCCGGCGTGATGGGTGGCATCTACCTCCAGGTAGAAGTTGACCAGCGTCTGGTCTGATAGCGTCCAACCCATGCTGTTGGCTGCGCCGCCTTCGACCACCAACGCGCCATCCTCCAGCGTGTAGCTGCGGACGGAGGTCTCGTTGGGCGTCCAGCCGGTGGGCAATTCGTCGAACGGCTCCTCATAGGTGGGAGCTTCCGCGCGAATCTGGGCGATGCGCGCTTCAGGCGAGCCGGCGGGCGGCTCTTCCGTCGGCTCGCCAGTTGGCTCAGGAGTCGGCTCCTCGGTAGGCGCTTCCGTCGGTTCGCCGGTTGGCTCCTCGATTGGCGCTTCTGTCGGCTCAGGGGTCGGAGCGCCAGGCTCCGGTGTGGGCGTGCCGCCCGATGGGCGCGGGACGCGCGCCGGGCGCTCAGGCGCCTGCGCCGGCTCACCCAAGAGCCACACGCGAACGTTGTCGAAGGCAATCTCACTCCCCGGCGTGTCATAGGCGCCGACGAGCAGACCAATCTCGCCTTCGCTTAAGGTCGAGTCTTCCACTTGCTGCAGGACATAGTCATTGACCAGGAGGATAAAGGTCGAGCCTTCGGCCAGCACGGCGATCAGGTTTTTGGAGCCTTCGCCGGTCTCGATCAGGTCGCTCGCTTCCCATTCCACTAGCCATTCCACCTCGTCGCCGATCCGCCGCCGGAAGGAATAGTAGCCGTCGCTGCTGATGGCAAAGTAGTAGTATTGGTCGCCGTTGTCGGTGGCGCTGGTGCGGAAGGTGATGCCGAATTGGTTGTCGAGCGGCCCATCGGTGTGGGTGCTTTCGACCTCCATGTAAAAGTCCGTGGCGATGGTATCGCGGTCGCTACGGATGGTGATGTTCTGGCCGTCCACGGCGAGGCGGAGCTGGCCTGCGCGGTAATAGACGCTGGTGTCGCCGGTATAGCCCAGCGCCCATAGGCCGTCGTCGGCCTCGAAGGTGTCTTCAATGTCCGGCTCTTCGGCAATGATCTCGCCAATGCGCTCGGCAATCGCCTCATCGTCGAGCTGGGCATGGACTGTTTGGGGAGGGGCCGCCGCTGCCGGCGCTGCGCCAGGCAGCGCTAGGGCTAGGGTCAGGAAGAGCGTCGAAAGGGTCTGTCGGATGGATGGGCGTGCGCGCATGAATGGGACCTCCTGGGGTGAACACTCCTGCAACGAAGACGACGGTCCTGATGTGGACCGTGTTGACTGTGTTGGTTGTGTTCGCCCGCGCCGTCAAGAGGTGGAGCGGCTTTGCTGGCGCTGTTGCTCGCTCTCGATGACGTCGCGCATGGCGTCTTCAATATAGGGATAGGCCAGCCAGACGGAGGCCGCGCCAAAGATGGCTCCGGTGAGCGTCCGCAGCCACCAATTGCTCTCGCGCAGGCCCACAAGTTGGGTCAGCCCGTCCACGGCGATGGGAATGAGGAAGAGCAGGTAGACTTTCAAGCTGGGCGCGCGGATGCGCCGACGCGCC
>DATLZJ010000746.1:0-2915 GCA_035574055.1 Caldilineaceae bacterium | reverse complement strand
GGGCGGGCAGGTTCCGCTGCCGGGGCTGCTGATCGTGCTGGCGACGAATCATGAACCGCCCCGTCCAGGGATGCCGCCGCCGGGGCCGGGGAGCGCGCCGCCCCGCCCGCGCCGCCCGCGCTTTGGTGGGCTGCCGACCAGCCTGGGGGCAGCGCCGCCGGCCCGGATGTCGTCCCCGCTGCCGCGTGCCCGGCCCTCCGCCCCGCCGTCAGCCGAACGCTATTCATCCACCACCCTGTCGCCGCCCCAGACAGCGCCGGCCACACCGCCGCCCTCAACTGCGTTTTCTCCGACCGCCCACGCGTCTGCACCCCTTGCTGAACCTGTCGCCAGACCGGCTGTGCAGCCACTTTCCCCACCGGAGCCGGTCGCCGAGCCACAGCCGGCGCCCCCGGTCGAGGTAGGGCCGGAGGAGTCGAGATTGCCATCCCCTTCGCCGGACGAGCAACCGGCGGCCTCATCAGTTGAGCCGGTGGAGGAAGCGCCTTCGGGACCCGGTTGGACAGAGCAACTTGGCGCGGCCGCCTCCTCGGCGTTCGCTCAAGCGCGCCGTTTCCTTGTCCAGATGCTGCCTGACCGCCAGGTAGTTGAGGAGCAACCCGACTATTCGGCGCTGACGCCCGGTCTTGAAGTGGAGACGGAGGCCGCCGAGTCGCCGCCTTCACGCGCCCGTCATCTTGAAACGGCGATAGAGCTGGAGACGCCAGTGCGCGCGCCGTCGCCTGCTGTGCCTGCCGAACAGGAACAAGCGCGCGCCGGTATGGACGAGCCTGCGGTGATGCCAACGCCGGTGCTGGACCTGCCGCCCTTTACCCCACCCCAGCCGGCGCGCGGCGCACGGGCGCGCCTGTTCCTGCTGCTGGCCTTGGTCATTGCCCTGCTCGTGCCTGCGGTGGTGGCGGCGACCTATCTGATCGAGGGCTATGACCGGGAGGCGCAGGCGGCCCAACTGACCGACGCTGCAGAGGCGCAACTGGTGGCTGCACAGGCCGCCCTAGATATGGGGGATAAGGCCGCTGCCCGCCAGCAACTGACCGAGGCGCAGGATTTCTTGAACCAGGCGATTGAGCTGGCCGGCCTCACCGAGCGGCGTAGCCAGTTGCTTGCCGCCATCGAGACGGAATTGCAGCAGGTTCTTCAGGTCGTTCTGCTCTATGGGCTGACCGAGCCGCTGATCACCTTCCCGCCTGAAGCGCGCCCGCAGCGCATTCTGGTCGAAGGTGAAGATATCTTTGTGCTCGACACCGGACGCCAGGCTGTCTATCAATACCGGGTGGATGCAGCCACCGGCTTGGTAGCGGACCAAGCCGGCCTGGTGGTGCTCCAACAGGACCATGTGGTGGACGGCGTGCCGGTTGGCTCGCTGGCGGATATGGCCTGGCTGCCCCTCATCCCCGGCTATGAGGACCGGCCCAGCCTGTTGATCGCCGACCGCAACAATAACATCTTCCGTTATGACCAGCGGGTGGAGGGCGCAACCCTGCTGCCGCTGGCCGGGCAGAACCGTTGGGTGAGCATCGGCCAGATCGAAACCTACGAGACGCGCATCTACATTGCCGACGAGGGCGGCGGCGCGCTCTACCGGTATGAGGGAGGGCAGTACAACGTGCCCGCAGAGAATTGGTTCTCACCCGGCACCCAAGTCAATCTGACGGGCATGATCTCGCTGGCCATTGATGGTGACGTCTGGTTCCTGGTCAACAACGGCATGATCCTGCGCTATCGCACCGGCGAGCAGGTGCCCTTCTCGCCGGAGAACAGCATCGGCCTGGCCGAAGAGCCGGTTGACCTGTATGTGGGGCGCAAGGAGCTAGAGAATATCTATTTGGTGGATGCAGGCGAAGACCGCATTTTGGTCTATGACAAGAATGGCGCCTATCTGAGCCAGTTGGTGGCGCCGGAGCGCGACCTGCTGCGCGGGCTATCGGCCATGACCATTGACGAGGTGTCCGGCACCATGTACCTGCTGACCCAAGGCGGCGTCTTTACCCATCCGGTCGTCCAGTAGCGCAGTCCGGGCGATGCGTCGCCCGCTCCTGCTTCCATCCTCACAAGGACAAGAACCCCTGAAAGCCTCGCTAACTTGCCCGACCTGGCAAGGCGTATGTTATAATGCTGCCCATGATGCGATGGCGATTTCGAGAGCGGGGTGTGTCTGTAGCGAGTCAAGAAAACCGCTCAACGAAAACGAAGAAGTGGGCCAACGGCTTGCCGCCCGGTCGCTGGGGCGTGGCAGCCGTTATTCTTTATTCGCTCGTTACGCTGGTAGTTGCTCTGTCGGTCAGCTATTGGCTGTACGACTGGGCGCGCCTGCGCATCCTCAATAGCTCCTCGGTCGCCGAACTGGCCGACTGGAACGTCTTGCTCCCCGGCAATTTAGGCGAGGGCGCAGGCCAGAGCGACGATGCCGCCATCGCTGGCGAAGCAGCCGGCGCCCCTTCGGAGGAGAACAGCGCACAGCCTGCCGTCACCGTGCCCGCGATTAATGTGCTGCTCCTGGGCACCGATGCGCGACCCGACGAGAGTGCGCCGCCGCGCACCGACACCATGATTCTGCTGACCTTTGATCCTCAGCGCCAGTCGCTTGGGATGCTTTCCCTGCCCCGCGACCTCTGGGTGCCCATTCCCGGCTATGGCTATGAGGCCAAGATCAACACTGCCTACAGCCTTGGCGAGACCTACGGCTATGCCGGCGGCGGCGCGCAGCTTGCCAAAGATACGGTGAGCAGCTTCATCGGCCAGCCTGTCCAATATTATGCGCGGGTCAATTTCCAGGGCTTTGTCGAGCTGATTGACCTGATCGGCGGCATTGATGTGGTGGTGCCGGCCACCATCCACGACGAGCAGTTTCCCACCGACGATTACGGCGTCACGACGTTCCATCTAGAGGCCGGCGCGCAGCACCTGGACGGTGA
>DATLZJ010000745.1:0-11722 GCA_035574055.1 Caldilineaceae bacterium | reverse complement strand
CCTGCCGATGGGCGGCTACAAGGGGGCGGGGCTGGCGCTGATCATTGACGCCCTTTGCGGTGTGCTGACGGGCGCAGCCTTTGGCAGCCGTATTGTCAATCTGTACGATAACGGCCATGAGGTACAGAATCTCGGCCACTTCTTCATGGCGCTGAATGTGGACGCCCTGATGCCGGTAACGACCTTCAAGGCCAGAATGGACGAGTTTGTGCGCGAGGTGCGTAGCCAGCCAAGGATGCCGGACGTAGCGCGCATCTATGTGCCCGGCGAACTGGAGTGTGAGGCAGAGCGCCGGAGCCGCACCGAGGGGATCCTGTTGCCGGGGACTGCGGTGCTCGACGCATTGGCAGCACAACTCAACATAGCGCCCTTACATGTCCGGCTTTAGCGCACACCGTCCGGCGCGCCGGTCGGTGGTAGAATATCGGGTGCTATGACTACACCGCTGAAAGTGGGTCTGATCGGGGCCGGCGGCGTCGCCGGTCTGCACCTGCCCGCCTATCTCCATCATCATGAGCGAGTCGTTGTCACAGCCGTCTGTGATGCAGCCGAGGAAGCCGCCCACCGCCGCGCTGCCGAGGTGACCGGCGCGGCGGTCTTCACCGACTTCGCCCGTCTGCTGGCCGAGGCCGATATTGACGCCGTAGACATCTGCACCATCCCCGACCTGCACGCGCCCATGACCATTGCCGCGGCTCAGGCCGGTAAGCATGTGCTGGTGGAGAAGCCGATGGCCTGCTCACTGGCCGAATGCCAGGCCATGGTCGCCGCGGCCGAGCGGGCGGGCGTCACCCTGATGGTGGGCCAGATGCAACGCTATGACCCCAGCTACCGCGGGCTGCGCAAGCTGATCCAGGCGGGCGAATTGGGGACGATCCGCGCCGTGCGGCTGGATGCTATGCAGAACGGCCCGGACGGGATGAGCCATGCCGCCTGGCTGCTGGACGGGCGGCGGGCCGGCGGCGGCGTCGTCATCTCGGTGGCGGTCCACAAGCTTGACCTCATGCGTTACCTGCTGGGCGAGATCGCCCGCGTCACTGCCGTCACCCGCCAGGCCCACCCGGCCTTTCACCACGGGGCCGAAGATTACGCCTGCGCCATTTTAGAGTTCGAGAACGGCGCCATCGGCGAGCTATTCGCCACCTACTCCGGCTTTCGCCAGCCCTGGGGCGAAATGTTCATGATCTTCGGTGATGATGGCGCGGTCCATGCGGTGCCGCCCTTTGGCGCCTACACCGGCCCGGCCTGGGTCGCCACCCGGCGACGCACCCCCACCCTCCAATCCTGGTGGGCCATGTTCAATGACTTTGCACCGGTAGAGCCGGAGGCCGGCGCGCTGCCCAGCAACGACCCTTATGTGAATGAAATTCTCCACTTCGCCCATTGCTGTGCCGCCGGCGAGGAGCCGTTGAGCAGCGGTCGTGACAATTTGGGCACTATGGCGGCGATCTTTGCCATCTACGAGTCGGCCCGCCGCGGTGAGCCGGTGCTAACGGCAGAACTGCTCGCCGATTAATGCCAAGCCCTTCTGCGCTTCTTTGTTTGAAAGGCTCATTCGCGCTTGACAACAATGGCATCTGTTCCTATACTTGCAGACACTCCGGCGGCCAAAGGGTCGCCGCTTGGGATTTGTCTCATACATGCAGCGAGGTGATCCGATGAACCGTTCTGCACCTGAGGTTTTGAGGCGTAGTAAAACGCCGAGCCGGTGGCTTCTCTCTTCCTCTTTCCATATTTCCTCTTTCCATCTTCTCCCCGCTGCCTCCTCCTGTACCTGCTGTTGTACCCCTTGTTGTTGCTCCTGTCGCTAGGCGCTGTCTGCTGGTAGCGCCCTAAATCCATTCCGGTTCGACAACTGAATCGCCTGCGTTGAATTGATCGTCGCGTCTACCAACAGGCGAACCGAGCAGGAAACGCGTCACTGCCGCGCTGTCTCATACAAAGATGCGTTTGGTTGTGGAGCGTGCCGGGCCGCCGGCCCTGAGCGACGTCTCTTATTTGTTCTCGGTTTCATTCTCGGTTTTATTGTTGCTCTCATTGTTGCTCTGATTGTCGGTATGCTTTTCCGTTGCCAGCATGGTTTCCGGTAATAAATCGTTTTTGTTCGACCTGTGCCGCTGCTTGCAGAAAGGGCTGTGCTATGTCAGTTGAAGAGATCAAGGCCAACAGCCGGGGGTTGCGGGGCGCCATGGCTATCCAGTTGCAAGAACCCACCCCTTGCTTTGACGATGATGTGAAACAATTGCTCAAGTTCCACGGCATCTACCAGCAACACGACCGCGATATTCGCGGGCGCAACAACCGCCGCTACATCTTCATGGCCCGCAGCCGCATCCCCGGCGGCAAGTTGAGCGCCCAGCAGTACCTTGTCCATGATGCCCTGGCTGAAACGCTCGGACAGGGAGACCTACGGCTGACCACTCGCCAAGGCATCCAGTTCCACGGTGTGATCAAGGGGAACCTCAAGCCCCTCCTGCGCGGCATCAACAGCGTTTTGGGGACGACGCTGGCCGCCTGTGGCGATGTGGTGCGCAATGTGATGAACTGCCCGGCCCCCTTTGGCGACCCGGTGCGGGCCGAGCTGCAAGCTGTGGCCGAGCAGATCTCACGCCACCTTACCCCGCGTACCCGCGCGTACCATGAGATCTGGTTGCAGGACGAAGACGGCAACGAGGAGCGCCAGCGATTCGAGGACGACCAGGCGCCGCCCGCCGAGGAGGAGCCGATCTATGGAAAGACCTACCTGCCGCGCAAGTTCAAGATCGCGTTGGCCTTCCCAGGCGACAACTGCACCGACATCCTGAGCAACGATATCGGCTTGATGGGGCTTGTCGCCGATGACGGCGTCACCCTGCATGGCTTCAACGTCTATGTCGGCGGCAGTATGGGCCAGACCCACAATACCCCAGAGACCTATCCGGCGCTGGCGCTTCCACTGGGCTATATCCCGCGCAGCCAGGTGCTAGACCTGGTTGAGAAGATCGTCATGGTGCAGCGAGACTATGGCGACCGCACCGACCGCAAGCACGCCCGCATGAAATATGTGGTCTATGAATGGGGAATTGACGCCTTCCGCGCCAAGGTGGAGGAGTACCTGGGCTATCGCCTCGCCCCTATGCAGCCGGCGCCGCCCTGGACCGCCGACGATCATCTGGGATGGCATCGCCAGGCGGATGGCCGGTGGTTCCTGGGCGTCTATGTGGAAAATGGCCGCATTCGAGACGTGGGCGAGCGGCGCATCCGCAGCGGGCTGCGCGCCGTGATCCAGCGGTTCCGGCCTGCGCTGGCGATCACCGCCCAGCAGAATCTTCTGCTCAGTGGCTTTGCCGAGGAGGAGAAGCTGGAGGTCGAGGCGACCCTGCGCGCCTTTGGCGTTCCCCTCGTGGAAGATCTGACGCTAGTCCGCCGCTATGCGATGGCCTGCCCGGCGCTGCCCACCTGTGGCCTTGCGCTGGCCGAGGCGGAGCGCTTCCTGCCGGCGGTCATTGACCAGTTGGAGCCGATCATCGCCGAGTTGGGGCTGGACCAGGAGGAGTTTTCCATCCGTATGACCGGCTGCCCCAACGGCTGCGCCCGGCCTTATATCGGCGATATCGGCCTGGTGGGCCGCACGCTGGGCAAGTACAACATCTATCTGGGCGGCAACATGGAGGGAACCCGGCTCAGCACGCTCTATCAGGAGCTGGTGCCTGCTGCCGAGTTGCCCCAGGCCCTTCGCGCCGTGCTGGTGGCCTATCTGGAGGGGCGCCGCCAGGGCGAGCGAGTAGGCGATTGGGCTGCGCGCGTCGGCGTGGAGGCGATCCAGGCGGCTGCGGTCGTCGCTGCCTAGCCGCTAGCGCCTGCAAGAGCGCCTCCCATGCCGATCTCCACCATGCGAAGTACAGCAACGGCGGCCATGCCCGGCGCGCCGTCACGGTTAACGGGTAGAGTTATGACAACGATGGAAGCTACTTCTTCTCCGGCGACAGCCGCCGGCCCGGCCCCTGGCTCTAAGGTCGCGCCGGGCTTTGCGCGGGGGGCAGTCCCCGGCTTTCTACAATGGAGTCACCTGGTCTTTTCCCGGCTCAATGCCCGGCTGGAGCACGACAGCGCCGAGACCATCATCGCCTGGGCCGTTGAGACCTTTGGAACAGGGCTAGCGGTCGGCACCTCCTTTGGGGCCAGCGGTATCGTGCTGATTGACCTGGTGTTGCGTATCCAGCCGGACGCCGACATCTTTTACATTGATACCGGCTATTTCTTTCCCGAAACCCAGGCGCTGATCGAGCGGGTGCAACAGCATTACCAACGTAGTCTGCGCCGTGTGCTTCCCGCCCAAACGGTCGAGGAGCAGGCGACGCAGTATGGCCCGGCGCTTTACCAGCGCGACCCGGACCTGTGCTGCTACCTGCGCAAGGTGGAGCCGCTCCAGGCCGCGCTGGCCGGCAGCACCGCCTGGGCCACGGCCATCCGCCGCGACCAAGCTGATACCCGCAGGCGCACGCCCGCGGTCGCCTGGAACGAGCGCTACAACGTCGTCAAGGTGGCGCCGCTGGTCTACTGGACGGAGGCGGAAGTCTGGCAGTACATCCATAGCCATAACCTGCCCTATAACGAGCTGCATGACCGCCACTATCCCAGCATCGGCTGCTGGCCCTGCACGCGTCCGGTACAGCCGGGCGAGGACCTGCGCGCCGGGCGCTGGCAGGGGCTGTCTAAGACGGAATGCGGGCTGCATCTGGTCCGCTAGCGCGTGTCCGTTGGAGTGTGTCCGGTAGAGAGTAACGGTGTGATGCGGGCGATTGTCTTGTTGGGACATGGGAGCTTGCGGAGCGCCAGCGGCGCAGCGATGATCCGCTGTGCGGCGCGGCTGCGGGCGCGCGGGCTGGCCCCGCTGGTCGCGGCGGCTTTCCTCAACTATAGCCGGCCTACCCTGATGGAGACGGCGGCCCGCTGCCGCGCCCGCGGCGCGACGGAAGTCCTGATCCAGCCCTACTTCCTCATCGCCGGCGCCTATGTGCGCCATGATCTGCCGGCGCTGGTGGCTTCGGTGGCGGCCCACTACCCCGGCCTGCGCTTCACCATCGGCGACGCGCTCGGCGACCATGCCGCGCTCATCCGCCTGGCGCTCCACCGGGTGCAAGACGCGCTCGACCGGCTGCCGCGGGCAGATGGCCCGCGGGGGCTGTTGCTGATGGCCCACGGTACGCCGCTGCCGGAAGCCAATGCGCCGCTCTACCGGGTGCTGGAGGCAGTCGCCCGCGAGGCGAGCTTTGCGCGGCGGCTCGTCGGCTATCTCGACTGTAACGAGCCTACGATCCCCGCCGCGCTGGCGGCGCTGGCGGCAGAGGGCGCCAGACAGATCGTGGCGCTGCCTTACTTTTTGCATATGGGCCGCCATGTGCGCGAGGACCTGCCGGCGCTGATCGCTCAGGCCCAGGCAACGCTGCCGGCTGCCATAGTCCAGGCCCATCACCTGGACTATGACCCGCTGTTGGTCGAGGCGCTGGCAGAGCGGATCGTGACCCATCTCCGTAGCCCGCAAGGGCTGAACCCATCCAATGACACTGACCCGGCCCTGCCGGTCATGCGCGACATCGCGCGCCAAGGAGCGCATGAAGAAGTAGCGCATGAAGAGGAGGAATCAGAATGACGCCTATCCGTTGGGAGACGCTGCGGCGCGGCAAAGCCTATTTGGTCGGCGCCGGACCAGGACGGGCCGACCTGATCACGGTGCGCGGGCTGGCCTTGTTGCGCCGGGCCGATGTCGTCGTCTACGACCGGCTGATCGCCCGCGAACTGCTGGACGAGATCCGGCCTGGCGCCGAGCGTATCTTTGTGGGTAAGGAGTCAGGCCGCCACACCCTTTCCCAGACGGCGATCAATGAGCTGCTGGTGGCGCGCGTGCGGCTGGGCAAACAGGTGGTGCGGCTCAAGGGGGGCGACCCCTTTGTCTTTGGCCGGGGCGGTGAAGAGGCTCAAGCGCTGGCCGAGGCCGGGCTGCCCTTTGAGATCGTGCCCGGCGTCTCTTCGGCAGTGGCGGCGCCAGCCTTCGCCGGTATCCCGCTGACCCACCGGGGCATCTCCAGCGCATTTGCCGTCGTGACGGGCCATGAGCTGGACGGGAAGCGCGCGCCTGGCGCCGATTGGGAGGCGCTGGCGCGCGTGCCGACGTTGGTGATCCTGATGGGGGTAGAGCGGGTGGAGCAGATCGCGGCGCGCCTGATCGCAGCCGGCCGCGCCGCCAGCACCCCGGCGGCCGCCGTCAGCGCGGGCACAACCGACCAACAGCAGGTGGTGAGCGCGCCGCTGGCCGAGCTACCGGCTGCACTGGCCGCGGCCCATTTGCCCGCGCCGGCGGTGATCGTGGTGGGCGAGGTGGCCGCACTCCAAGACCAGCTCGCCTGGTTTATGCCTACCGGCGATGCCGCCGGCTTTGTCCCTATCGAGGACCAGACCCCAGCCCGCCTGGCCGTCCCGGCGTAGGAAGAATATTCACCTCTTTTCTGGACCTTTGCGCCCTTTGCGTCCTTCGCGGTGAAAGCTCTGTCGTTGAGTTCTTTCTGCCATGAGCGAACGTGTAGAGATGCCGGTGTATCCGGTGTTTTTGACCAATTTGGCGACGGTGCAGGCGGTGGTGGTGGGCGGTGGGCAGGTCGCGACGCGCAAGGTGGCCGGGTTGCTGGCTGCCCAGGCGCTGGTGACGGTGATCAGCCCAACGCTCACCCCAGAGCTGGCCGCGATCCATGCGGCAGAGCGCATCCGTTGGCTGGCCCGCGCCTATGAGCCGGGCGACCTAGCCGGCGCGTGGCTGGCCTTCGCGGCGACCAACGTGCGGGAGGTCAACGCTGCCGTCGCCCAGGAAGCGGCGCGGCGGCGGATTCTCTGCAATGTGGCCGACGCGCCGGCAGAGGGCAGCTTCCATGTGCCGGCGGTATACCGGCATGAGGAAGTGGTCGTCGCCGTGGGCAGCGGCGGCGCCGCGCCGGGGCGGGCCAAGCAGGTGCGCGACCGGATCGGGCGCTGCCTGGAGGGGCAATAGCGCGCAGGCGGCGCAATCAAGCTGATTAAACGCCAATTAAACCTAGCGGGGCCACAGTCTTACACCGTGGCCCCGCTGTTATTCTTGGGAATAACTGTCGAGAGAGGGTCTCACTCAGGCGGTCGTCTCGGCGCTCTTCTCCTGGCCGGCGCCGTTGGCGCGGATGCGGGACTTGTCTTGATATTTCTTTCCCTCCTCAATCAGCATCACGGGGATGCCGTTGCGAATGGGATACTTGTAGCCGTTGCGCGGGTTGAGCAGGAACTTGCCGTCGTCTACCAACTCCAGCGGCCCTTTATCTTCGGGGCAGACCAGAATCTTCAGCAGCTCCTCGCTGATCTGCCCGCCAAGCGGAGCTTCGTCCAGCGACTTGACCGGCTCGTTGGGCAGTACCCCCCCGCCGGAGGAGCGCATGGCCTGAGGCGGAGCCATCAGCTTCTTAATGGCATAGACCACACCAACTATGACAGCCGCCAAAACGACGGCTCGAAAGACCGCACCAAAGAATCGCATCATAGAATTCACTCCTACTTGGCCGAACGGCGATGGGCCGGCAACGCGGGCCGCCCTGTTGCGCAAACTCGATAGCTGTCACGCGATTGGCGACAGTTGCCTCTACGTGCGGCTATCTTAGCATACCTGCGGCGGCCAAGCCAATTCGCTGTCCGACCTTCCCTGCAGGAAGGGGCGCGAACAAACTGGCCCTATGCAAGCGACGCAGCATATCTATTTGCCGTCCGTGTCTAAGTAGCGGCTTGGAGAGGGGAGCCGGGTGTGGGCAGGAGGGAGAAGGGGCAGGCTCGTTGGGCGGCTCGCCGCAAGCTATCAGACCCTAGCCGGTAGGTGTTATCAGCCGGCCCACGCGCTTGACGCAGGGGTGGTTGAAGACGCTGGCGGTATGGGGCGCGTCTGCCAGTTCCGCCGTCAGGTCTTGGCCGGGCCAATGGAGCCGCTCATGCAGCCCCAGCCGCCATTTCGGGCAGGCCGTCACATCATAGACGATGCCTGCATAGGCGATATACATGGGATAGCCGCGCTCACCGATATAGGAACGGAGTTGCTGCTCGGTGAATATCCGCTCCTGTCCTCCTTCGCTACCTGCCACACCGAACTCCGTTCAGAAGATAAGCGGTGAATTCTCTGCAGCTAGCTCTGCGCCGCCCGGTTGCGGTAGAGGTCGGGATTGACCACGCTTGCCATACGCGCCTCGTCCAGTGTGCCGCCCAGGAAGCGGTTGATGGCCTGAATGTGAGGCAGCGGGTCGGCCAGCATCTGGTTATAATCTACATCCAGCACCACAAAGTTGGGCTGGCTGCGCAGCCAGCTTTGCACCTTGTCTAGGTGTTTGGCGAAGAGCGCGGCCATCTCGGCGTCGTTGACCGAGTCGGGATTCTCGCCGCGGCGCTCCAGCATCTTGCGTTGGGAGCGCAGCACCTCCTCGATCTGGCGGTGCATAAAGATGACCCGGTATTGGTGGCCCGCCGGCAGATATTCCAGCAGCGCGGAGATGACCTTGACGACTTTGCCGCGGGCGTCGGCGACCCACTCCGTGTCGCCCTTATCCAGCGCTTTCACCCGCTCAAACTCATAATATCCTTCTGGGTTGTCGGTGTCGGCGGTGCGCAGACCGTCACTGACGACCGGTAGACCACCGGCCTCCAAGACCTTCATCATCATGGACGTGCCGGAGCGAGGCAAGCCCGAGACGATGATGACCGGGCGCGGCGCGACCGGCGCAGCATTCGGCGGCGCGTCTGGCTTGGCGTCGCGGCCGCCAAAGAGCCGATTCAGCAGTTGCTTCATGGGGTGTCCGTTTCGTCCCAGGGTACAACCAGGAGAAGTTTTGCCATGTCATGGGCCAGCGCGTGGTGAGCGCCGTCCACGTCAATCAACAATGGGCCATCAAAGGGGGCGCGTTCGAGCAGGGTGACCTGGGCATTGGGGTAGAGGCCCAAGGTGCCGAGATAGCGCAGCCGGTCTTCTTCCTGCATGAGCACCCGGACCAACCGGTAGCGGCGGTTCAGTTCGGCGTGGCTGAGGGGTAGACCGGGCGTGGTATCAATCTGGCCTTTTTTGGTGGGGATGGGGTCGCCGTGGGGGTCCACCATAGGATCGTCCAGCGCGGTCGCGATGGCGTCTTCCAATGTCTCGCTGATCACATGCTCCAGCCGTTCCGCCTCGGCATGGACCAAATCCCAGGGCAGTTTGAGTTTTTGATGCAGGTAAAGCTCGATGAGGCGGTGGTGGCGAAGCACCTCCAGCGCCACGCGTTCGCCGGCATCCGTCAGGGAAATGCTTTGGTATGGCTCATATTCGACCAACGCAAGCTCGGCCAGCTTCTTGACCATATTGGTGGCCGAGGCCGGCGAGACCTCCAGATGGTTGGCGAGTGCGGAATTCGTGACCTCGATCCCCTGCGATTGGAGCAGGTAAACCGCCTTGAGATAGTCTTCGTGGGCGGCGGTAAGGGTTTTGCCCTCGCCTAAAGCATTTGTTTTAGTCATAGTTAAATAATAGCAGGCGATACAGTGGTTGTCAAGGCCGAGTCGCCACTTTGTCACATGCTCAATGGCGGGTGTCAAGTATTGTCGTGAATGTCCTGGCAGACCTTTTCGCAGAGGGCGAGGAGGCGAGGCTTCCAGCGGGTGTACAGGTCCAGCGGGTCAATCCAGTTGACCCGGTAGGGGTCGCGCGCCATTTGGGGCAGCTCCATGTTGGCGTCGTCGGCCACCTTGAGCTGCGCCTCGCGGCCAGGCAGGTGCCCATATTGCCCCTGGAGCACCACCAGCGGCGGAACTCGGTAGACCGTTTCATTCTGCCAGCGCACGATCTCGTTGAAAAAGAGGCGCAGGGGATGGTAGCGCCGGTGGACGGCCGGCGCAATGAGCACCAGTTGGTGCCAGAAGTCGGGGTTGCTGAAGGTGCGATCATTGCGGCCCAGCGGCAATTTGTAGAGCATCGCCAGCGTCACCGCGCAGCTATCCAGCAGCGCCTTGCATACGCCCAGAAAGCCCAGCAAAAAGGAGCGGGTCAGCACGGCTGCCTTCTCATCCTCGCTGCGCTGGATGGAGTTGCGCTTGCGGACATCCTCCAGCAGAAAGGCATACATCTCGACATCGGCCATGCGGCTACAGACGCTTTCAGCCAACAGGACCGAGGGATGGGCGTAGACGTTTTCGTCGTAGGCCAGTTGATTTTCAAAGTGCTCGTCGAGGTTAATGAAGCAGGCCGGGACCGGCTCGGCGGAGAGTTTATACGCGGTGCGTTCGTAGAAGTAGGTCTTCATCGGGTCGCTCAAAGGATGAGGATGGGATCGGTCTGGCGTCATGCAGCGCCCAGGGCCGGGGCCGGTGTTCGTCCGGCGCGCGGCCGGCGCGCAGCCAATAGAGGTGGAGCAGGAGGCCGGTGGCTAACCCGACGGCCAGCTTGGCAGGCCAGGGTAGCCCGCTGGGGCTGATAAAGCCTTCGATCAGGCCGGCGATCCCCAGCAGCGGCGCGCTGCCCAGGATGAGTTGCACGCCCACCCGCGCCCGCCGGACGAGAGCCGCCCCCCGGCTGAATAGACCGGGCCGCAGCAGCCCATCGCCCAGGGAGAGACCGCAGCCGCCGGCCAAAAAGATCACACTCAGCTCGATAAAGCCGTGGGCAACCACGAACTCGGCCAGCCCGCCGCTCAAGCCGTGGGCCTGGAGCAAACCAAAGATCGCGCCCAGTTGCACGCCGTTGCTGATCAGAATCCAGACGGTCAGCAGCCCCAGGGTGATGCCGCCGGCAAAGGTCAGGAAGGTTACTTGAATGTTGTTAGTCAAGATCAGAGCCGAGGCCGCCGAGCGTACTGCCGGCGCGATATCGGTCCAAAGCTTCCCCTGCTCGACCTCGCGCACCAGCGGCGCGATCTGCGGCCCCACCAGCCAGTAGATCGCCTCCGGGTCCCCCCAGACGACCAGAAAGCTCGCTATCCATGCGCCCATCAGCAGCAAGCAGGAGAGCACGGTGTAGGGCAGCAGGCCGCGGTATAATTGCGGGTATTCTCGGCGATAGAAGACAACGAGCCGCCGCCAGCGCAGGGGATCGCTGCGGTAGATGGCGGCATGGGCGCGGCCCACCAGTTGGTTGAGATAGAGGGTCACCGTCTGCCGGGGGAAGTCGCGTTGGGCCAGGGCCAAGTCCGCAGTCGCCTGGCGGTAGAGGCGGCCGAGCAGGGCAATCTCTTCTTCGGAGAGATGGTCGGGATGGCGCTGGGCCGCCGTAAGCAATGTCTCTAACGTCTGCCAGTTGGCTGTGCGCTGCCGGAGAAATTGATCCAGGTTCATCAGTCGGCGGCCTTCGACGAGAACGCGTAGGGGGAGCAATGGCAAGCGACGATCTGACCAAACTGCTCCGGGAGGAGTATACCATTGACACCCCGGAAAACGTAACCTTCGGCTATGAGGTCGCAGGCATCGGCGCGCGCTTTATCGCCGCGCTGATAGATACCCTGTTGCTGGGGGTGGGGCTGCTGCTGCTCAATATCTTGCTCGTGGTCCTGCTCAATCTGGTTGGCAGCAATGCCGTTGTGCGGTTCGACCTGGAGGCGCAGGGGCCAAGCTGGATCGAGGGGCTGGTGATTGCCCTCTATGCCTTGCTCAACTTTGCCGTCTTCTGGGGCTATTACATCCTCTTCGAGCTATTCTGGAACGGCCAGACGCCGGGGAAGCGGGT
>DATLZJ010000744.1:0-10638 GCA_035574055.1 Caldilineaceae bacterium | reverse complement strand
CCGCCGTAGAAGAACCCGCGGTGGAGGAACCGGCTGCCGAAGAGCCGGCCGTCGAAGAGACGACGCCGGAGACTGAGGTTGAGGTAGAGACCGAGGGCGAAGGCGTCCAGGGCACCGAGACTGTCACCGAGGCCGAAGTCGTCACCGAGACCGGCATCATCACCGCCGAGGTCGTCACCGAGACCACGGTGCTCACCGAAGCCGAGGTCATCACCGAAGTCGAGGTGATGACGGGTGAGGAAGGCGTCACCGGCACGGAAGAGATGACCGGAACCGAAGGCGTCACCGGTACTGAGGAGATGACGGGGACGCAGCAACAAGGTCAGCAACAACAGGAAGGCGAAGCGGCTGCTGCCGGGGCCGCCGGCGCGGCTGCCACAGGCGCCGGCATCGTGGGCGCGGAAAACGCCTTTGTCCGGGCGAGCACGCTGCTCGACTATGACTTTGAGAACGCCGACGGTGAGGTCTCCGGCGAGATCGAAGACCTGATCATGGACCTCGACACCGGCCAGGTGCTCTTTGTGCCCATCGAGTACGGCGGTGTCCTCGAACTTGGCGACACCGATATTGCCCTGCCCCTCAGCGCCTTCCGCATCGGCGAAGAGGGCGAGCTAGTGCTCAACTTTGACGAGCAGGCGCTTGAAAACTTTCCTGACTTGGGCGGCGACTGGCCGAACCTCGACGACCCGGCCTGGGATGATGCGATCAACACCTTCTGGAGTGAGCAGGGCATCGAGACCGGCGTTGACTTCCAGGAGGCCGGCGGCAATGTCGCACGGGTTTCTGAGCTTCTCGGCTTCCAGGTCGCCGACTGGGGCGAAGGCCCTGGCGCGGTCCAGGACATGATCATCAACCTGGGCACCGGCCGCGCTGAGTATCTCCTCGTAGGCGCCGAGGCCGGCGACGGGCCGGTTGCCGTTCCCTTCAGCGCCTTCAATATGGCGCAGCGCGATACGGAGCTGGTCTGGGCTGAGGACTTCGATCAAGCGTGGCTTGCCGAGGCCCCGCGCTTCGATGTCGAGCGGTGGGGGCCGGATGTTCCGCTGGACGCCACCTGGGATGATGAGTTCGATGCCTTCTGGGGCGAACAAGGATTTGAGGTGGAGGAGGAATAGTTGAGCCTCGCTTACGCCTGCAACACGCCAGGCGCGCTTGAGCCGGTGTGCTGGGCGTAATCTCAACCGGCATAGCAGGAGCGGCAGGTCGAGAACCTGCCGCTCCTGGTTTCGTCTACGTCTCCCAACGTCTACAGAGCCTATTACGTCTCGTCGCCAAAGTCCACGTCTAACTCATTCTCAACATCCACAACGCCCTCGATATCGCGCACCAGCTCGTCCACAATGGCGATGTCCTCATCTGTCTCGACCGTACCCCGCAGGTAGACGATCCCGTTGCGGACATAGACGCGTACATCATCCAGATTCATGGTCTCGCTGTTATAGCGCAACGCGTCGCGGATATTCTCTTCCAGGTCCGAGTCGTTGTTGTCCACCCGCTCCGGCAGGTCCTCAACGTCCAGGTCAGCCTCCTCCATGCTGGAGGCAAAGCCGGCTGCGATTTCGACGCCCTGGAGATCATCGCTGGGCGCCACGGGCGGATCATGAGGCGGCGTATAGACCAGCCCCTGGTCCATGGCGAGGTGGACATTGTCGGTGCTACCGTCGGTATGCTGGGTATCAATCAGATCGCCCCAGCTCGTCTCTTCTTCCAGCTCATCCTGTAGCTCCATCAGTTCCTCGAAGCTGACCTCATCCGTCGGCGCGTCGGTTGGGTCGCCCCACTGGCTGCCGCTGCTCACACGCGGTGCATCATCGTTATAGGGGTCGTCAACGCCGCTGCCCTCCAAGGGGGCGTCACTGGCGCGCCTGCGCTCCTGTTCCTGGTTCTTACGTGCCTTACGGGCCATAGTCATCTCCTCTCGTCGCCGGCGCCAGAGGCCGGCAAGACCCTCTTATCTCCATGCCAGTTTAGCAGCCGCGCCGCCAACCCTGTATCCGTCGCGACACAGGGCCTGGTACTACCGTAAGTCACCAATTGCACAAACCACTTACACAGCTCACGACGGCTCAGAGAAACTGCTTCAGCACCTGAAAGTCCTTGACCAATGTCGCCTTGCTCGGCGTACTGTAGAGCGCCACCGCCGGGTGGAACAGGGGCACCAAAGAGACCGGCCCATAGGGGGCAACGCCCTGGAGGACCTGCCCATGTAGCTTGCTGATCTTGGCTTCAGGGGGACGGATGCCCAGCAGGTCCAACATAAACGCCAGCGCAAACCGGCCCAGCGTGACAATCACTTTGGGCCGGATGATGTCAATCTGGCGCAATAGGATCGGGGTATAGAGTTCGATCTCCTCGCGCGTCGGGTCACGATTCTCCGGGGGGCGGTCCTTGACGACGTTGGTGATATAGACGGAGGATCGCTCCAGCCCAATGCCACGCAGCAGCTCGTCCAACAAGCGGCCTGATGCGCCGACAAAGGGGCGGCCACTTTTCGCCTCTGCTTCGCCGGGCGCCTCGCCGATAAACATGATGAATGCATCGAGGCTCCCCTCGCCGATCACGGGCTTGTAGCGGTTCGCCACCCGAAACTCATAGAGCGGCGAGGCGCGCAGGTTGCGCACCTCATCGGCCAACGCCGCCATTTGCGCACTCCGCGGGTCATCCATATCGCGCTCCTCCGTGACGACAACCAGAGATGGTGAATATTTTGCACCGGTTACTTTCACCGGTAATGGTGATAATGGCTACCGGTGATCCCTGATGCCATGCCTCAAGCAAGCGCCTGTTGGGGCGGCTGCGCCCAGAAGCCGGGCATCCCGCAGATGGTCAAGGGCTTGGTAAAGGTAATGGCCTGCCAGACCAGGGCATCCACATAGGTCGCTACCTCCTGCTCCCCCTCGGCGCTATCATAGATGCCCGTGTACCACATCTCCAAAATCTTGTCTGCCAGCTCCTGGGTGGCAGGGTGCTCGAAGAAACCGGCGGCCTCCAGCTCGGCGACTGTCGCAGGCGGCGTTTCCCCGTCGAGGCCGGCGGCCTGGTACAGCTCTGCCACCGTGGTCGCAAATTGCCCGCTCTGCTGCAAGCTGCTGAGATAGACCCTGCCCAATTCCGGGTTGAGGTTGTCAAAGCCCGTTAGCACCGCCGACAGAGTAAGGAACTGCGCCAGCGCAGCCGGATCGACATCCTGCTCGACCGGCGCAGGGCTGGGCAAAACCGGCTGTTCGATAGGCCGGTTTCCCTCGGCCACCGTGATCATCTCTGGCCGCCCGACGGGCGCGCCGCAGGCGACCACCAGCCCCGCCGCCGCCCAAACCGCGCTTGAGCGCAGAAAAGCCCGGCGGCTGATGGCCTCGACCATCCGGCGCGCTTTCTGTTGCTCCATCATTCGGTCCTCCTTACTCTCCTATTTACTCTCCTACGTCACTCCGCTGCGCTCGTCTGCCTCATCGGCGCCAGGAGCTTCCTCCACATCACCCTCTTCCGTACCCTATTCTGTCTCCTCGGTCTGGTTGCCCCGGCCCGGCTCATCGGCCTGGTTCATCTCCTCCGGCGTCAACCCTTCCTGGCTCCCCCCCTCCAGCGTTGCGATTAATCCGGTGATCAACTGCCCCTTCTCGCTTTCACTCAGCCGCGCCCCCGGATGCAGGATGTTGTAGTAGGGCAGCGGCATTTGGCCCTTGGAAACCAGCTCGACCATTTCCTCCGTATCCACCTTTGCCTGCTCCTCCGGCGTCCACTCAGAGAAGTTGAGCGCCTCCCGCCCTTTCCTGACATCCTGCTCGATGACCCACGACATGGGCGCAATGCGGCTGTACCAGGGCCAGACCGTCTGATTGCTGTGACAGTCGTAACAGGCTTCGACGGCCAGCGCCCGCGTCAGCTCGCTGTCCCACGCCGGCTCGGCGATGACCGGCGGGTTGTCACGGCTGAAGTCCGTCGGGATGAACTGGATGGCGATCAAGGCCAAGATCAGCAGCCCCAGCGGCCCCAAAATCAGATACCGTTTGCGAAAGCGCATCGCATTCCCCTGATATGCCTAGTTGCGACCCAGGCTAAACAGATAGGCGCTCATATGGCGCGCCGTCTCCTCATCTACGCCCAGGTTCGGCATGGCCGTCCCTGGGCGGATCTCCTGGGGGGCTTGAATCCAGCGGATCAAATTGTCCGGCGTGTTGGGCAGCGTTCCGGCAATATAGTGGCGCGCCGCCCAGTCGTTGAGCGGCGGCCCCACCACGGCATTGGCCCCTGGGATACCGGGAATTGTGTGGCAAGCGCCGCAGCCGTAGTCGCGCAGGGCCTCAGCCCCCTCCCGGATGTCGCCGCCGGGCACTGCGGCCAACGTCGTCTGGCCGAGCATAGCACAACCGCCGGCCAGCAAGCAGAGCGCCAACAGCGCCAGCCCCACGCCAAGCCGCTGGCTCCGCCTCCATCGCTTGTTGTCTCCTGTCCGGCGCCGCTCGTTGCTCATCCTTTGTTGCCTATGATTCGTTGCCTATCATTCGTCGCTCATCACGGTCACTAGCTCCAGCGGCATGGGATGACCACCAGCACGGCAACGCCCGTCAGCACGGTCAACAAGGCAAAGTAGAGGCTCAACCACAGGCCCGCCGCCGCGGCAAAACGGTTGGTATTTCCGCCCGGCTCGCCGCGCGAAGCGCGCGGCGGCTCGCGCCGCCAGCGGCGATAGGGCCTCCACGCCAGCCCAACAATGGCGGCCAGCGCTAGGACGGCCAACACCAGCTCGATCAAAATCATGGCGTTCATGCCTGCCAGCTCGAATTGAAGCAGCCCCAGACTACAGCTGATCTCCGCCAGGAAGTAACCGGCAACGAAATAGATCGAATAGATCGCCGGCGCGCCCAGCAGCATGGTCGCCACCGAGCGAAATGAAGGGCCTGTCTCTACCGGCGCCGGTAGTTGCTGCTCTGCCTGGTTGCTCATCTTGTGTCCACCCGCGGCCAATCTACATCCCTGGATAAGCCCTCGACTAGATAATGCCCAAATGGGGCAGGATAAAAAGCACGCCGAAGGTCACTAGCCAGACCCCCACCGCGCCCAGCCAAAACCAGTAGGTATTGTTGACGGCCAGATGGTCGCGGGGCGTGTAGCGCCCGCGCCAGGCCCAAAACTGAGTAAAGAGGTTGATGATCAGGCCGCTGATCAAGATCAAAAAGGCGTACCAGCCCATCGTAAAGAAGATGGACCCATAGGCATGGGTCTGCCAGTTGAAGGGCAGTTGCGCATAGGCGAAGATCAGCAGCGCCAGCCCGGCCACACCGAGCAGAAAGGTAGCGCCCAACGCCAGCCGTAGGGCCATCTGTCGTCCCGCGGCCACGGCGCGGCGCGCCCGATAGGCGGCGAGGGCGCTGGCGAGCAGCACCACCGTGCCGGCCGACGGCCAGCGCAGGTCGGGCAGACCGATGCCATCCGGCGGCCACTCGGCGTTCACGATACGAATATAGATGTAGCTGAAGATAAAGCTGACCAGGGCAATGTAGATGATCAGCAAGAACAGGAACATGGACCAGCGCCCCACAATGGTGCTGCCGCCGGTCCGCACAATGATGTTGTGCTCGCGCTCGAACGCCTCCACTTCGCGCGGGTCAACAGGCAATCTCTCCGGCCAATGCCAGCCGACCTGCCCAAAGAGCACGACCAGGATACCGATCAGGGCGATCATACGCAGCGAGAAGATTTCCGACCCAAAGATGATAATCAGCCCGAGGCCGGTGATGGCCGGCCAGATGGCCGGGCCTGAGACGCGAAAGACCTCCTGGGGCTTGGCCTCCACGACGGAGGTCGCCAGGACGGCGCGCCAGGTTTGCGGCCAGCGCGCCAGCGCCATGACCAGCCGCTCGCTCTGTTCATCACCCTGATGGACGCGCCCCTGCTCCCAGAGCGGGTGGCGGCTGCGCACCAGCGGCAACGCGGCAAAGCCATAATCAGGCGGCGGCGAGGCCGTCGCCCACTCCAACGAGTCGGCGTTCCAAGGATTGTCGCCGGCCTTTTCGCCGTTGCGCACGCTGTAGAACAAGTTGATCAAGAACACCCCAATGCCGAGAAACAACAGTAAGACCCCGGCGGTGGCGAGCTGGTTGTAGATATCCCAGCCAAAGCTGACCGGGTACGTGTAGACCCGGCGCGGCATCCCCAGCAGCCCCAGGATATGCATGGGAAAGAAGGTCAGGTGGACGCCGGTGAACATAAGCCAGAAGGACCATTTGCCCAGCCGCTCGCTCATCATCCGCCCGCTCCACTTGGGCAGCCAGTAATAGAGAGCGGCAAAGATTGGGAAGACCGAGCCGCCCAGCAGCACATAGTGCAAGTGCGCCACCACAAAGTAGGAGTCATGCACCTGCAAGTCAAAGGGCACCGAGCCGACCATCACGCCGGTGATGCCGCCCAGGACGAAGGTCACGATGAAGCCCATCACAAAGAGAAAGGGCGTCTTCCAAACGGGCCGCCCGCTCCAGATGGTCGCCAGCCAGGCGAAGATCTGCACACCCGAAGGAATAGCGATCAGGATGCTGGCGACCGAAAAGAAGGCCATGGCCGATTGGGGCAGCCCCACCGTGAACATATGGTGGACCCACAGGACAAAGCTGACAAAGCCGATGGCGACCGTGGAGGTGACAATGAACGCGTATCCGACCAGCGGTCGCCGGGCAAAGACCGGCACGATCATTGAGACCATGCCCGTCGCCGGAATGAACTGGATATAGACTTCAGGATGGCCGAAGATCCAGAAGATATGCTGCCAGAGCACCGGGCTGCCGCCCATCAGCGGGTTGAAAAAGTGGGTGCCGATCTTGCGGTCCAGCTCCAGCAGCAGGCTACCGACCATGAGCGGGGTAAAGGCAAAAAGAATGGCAAAGGCTGTCACCAACATCGCCCAGGCAAAAACTGGCATCCGGCTGAGCGTCATGCCGGGGGCGCGCATCACCAGAATGGCGATGATGATCTCGACGCCCGCGGCAATGGCGGCGACCTCGGCGACGCCCAACGCCAACAGCCAAAAGTCCAACCCAATGCCCGGCGAGAACTCCAGCCCGCTGAGGGGGGTATAGGCAAACCAACCTGCGTCCGGCACTGCGTTGAAAAGATAGCTCGCAAAGAAGAGGAGGCCCCCTAGAATAAATGTCACCCAGCTAAACGCGCCCAAGCGCGGAAAGGGCATCTCGCGGTTGCCCAACAAGAAGGGGAGGACCAGGATGGCGAAGCCCTCCATCATGGGCACCACAAAGAGGAACATCATGGTCGAGCCATGCATGGTGAACAGCTCATTGTAGCGTTGGGGGCCGATCCAGGTGTTTTCCGGCTGCAACAGTTGCAGGCGCATCAACACGGCGAGCAGGCCCGCGAGCAGGAAGAAGCCAAAGGCCGTGCCCATGATGCGTTTGCCTAGCTCGTCGTTTTGCAGCGCCTTGAACCAGCCGAAAAAGCCGGGCGGGTCCGCCCAAGTCTCGGCAAGCCGCCGGGCTGCCTCCGGCCCGGCAATGGCGTCGTCGGCCTCGCCCGGCGTCATGTGCTCCAGGTGGGACGGCGCGCTCGGACGACGGGGTCCGCGTCCTCGTCGTGCAGCAACAGCCATGTGGATTGCTCCTCGCCAGCTAGCGTCAACGGTTGATGGTTCTATTGCAGGCCCTCCAGGTAGGCCAGGAGCGCCTGCAATTCCTCGCCCGTGAGCGCCGCGGCAGGCATAAGATTGCCGGGCTTGATGTGCTGCGGGTCCACCACCCAGCCGGCCAGGTTGCCGCGGTTGAAGGGCAGCGCGCCTGCGCCGAGCGTTCGCCGGCTCGCCACGTGGGTCAAGTCCGGCCCCAGCCTGCCTGCGGCTTCGGTGCCGGCAATGGCGTGGCAATGGACGCAGGAACCGCCCATAAAGATCGCTTGGCCGCGTGCGGCCAGATCGCTCGATGGCGGCGCGGCGGGCTGCTGTTGCTGCGCCACCCAAGCTGCATACGCCTCCGGCGGCTCGGCCACCACCAAAAAGCGCATTTTGGCATGTTGGATGCCGCAAAACTCGGCGCACAGCCCCCAATACTCGCCCGGCTCATCAGCTTTCAGCCAGGTCACGTTGGTCTGGCCGGGCACCATGTCCAGCTTGCCATGCAGCTCCGGCGCCCAAAACGAATGGATCACATCGCCGGCCATCAGCTCGACCCGAACCGGCTGGCCCACGGGGATATGAATCTCATTAGCCGTGACGATCTGCTCGTTGGGATAGTGAACCTCCCACCACCACTGGCGGCCAATCACCCGGATGGTGATCTCGCCGGACTCGTCCGGGACAGAGATGGCAATCTGTGTGGTCAGGGTGAAGCCAAAGACGACCAGCAAAATCACCAACGCCAACAGCAGCCCGGCCACAATCATACGGTTGCCGCCGCGCCGCTCGCGCTCGCTCAAGGGCGCGTCTTCACGCCCCCGGCGTATGAGGCTCAAAACCAGAAGCGCCATCACGACCAGGTAAACGGCGCTGCCCATGCCCAAGAGCAGCCACCAGAGCTGGGCGATCTCGGCGGCAGCCGGCCCGCGCGGCGCCATGATCGAGGGTGCGCCGGCCTCGGCGCAGCCGGTCAACAGCCCAACCGCGCTCCCCGCGCTCCACCAGCGGAGCCATCTGCACAAGAATCGCTCACCCCTCCATCGCGGCGCTTCGCGCATCGTCATCGGACTCCTCATCAGACTCCTAACCGGTTGGCTCCTCATCTACTGGGGTGGCGACCTAACCATCTGCGGGCAATTTGAGTCACGGCGACTCGGCAGCGACCGCGTGCTCTTTAGGGGTGATCCGTATCCATGCTGTCTTGCCGGCCAGAGCCAGCCGCGAAGGCTGCCGGCCCTGCTCTACTACCATCTCGCTCATGGGCTGCCAACTTCCTAGCGCCTGGCTAGTCCTCTCACTGGCTACTCCTCTTGGCGCTTGACGACAGCATAGCCGCGCTTCCTGGCGCCATCTATGCCCTTGCTCATCCTTGGGGGATACATTCGCAGATACATGCGGCTAACAAATCTATCCCCTGCTGTATCCCAGCCCTCTGCCTGCATCAATACCCTCCTCATACCAGCAGATTATGATTGGCGCTGGAACATTTTCTCATTTCGGGTAGGGGCGGCCCCTACGAGATAACCGTTTCACCCTTACAGGTGGTGAGCCACAAGACGGGAGATAACCGGAAGTCCGGTTGCTTGAGGACGACCTAACCACCATGGGCCAAGCAATTGACATGACGGTAGATGAAAGCGGCCAGCTCCTTGCCAATGGCGCGCCGCTGCGCGAGAGCATTGAGACGGCCAATGGCATCATTCGTCTGGTGGATGGTATTCTTATCCCGGCGGCCGAATAGACCGGCCCCTGCATCACCTACCATAAAAGGCGACGCAGTACGGGCGGAGCATGTGCGCCCGGACTTCACATGAATTCGTAACATGAATTCGTACCGGCCAGATCGGAGGTGCGGCAGGATGCCGCACGGCTCATGCGAACACGTGCGCTATCCTAGCGCACCTACGGTAGGGTGATGACGCTGATCTTAGAACATTTCTAGAAGCATCAGAACTCAAAGCCCTAAAAGAGATCAGCCGCTATGTCCAAGCTCTCTTCGCTGGTCGCCCGCATCGGCTACCGGCTCGATGACCGGCTGGATCTGCTGCGTGAGCAGCTGCGCCGCCGGCTCGGCTATACCTACAGCCCCCTTCAGATCGTCCCCTATCGCACCTACGGCACGGCCAGCTCGTTCTTCTTGGCCGGCCGCGTGCTCGAAAACCGGGCGCGCAGCGAGCCGCCGGACGATGACGAGCTGTGGGATAACCTCCTCGCCATGTATCGCCGTTTTGCCAGCCGCGAAGTGAAAGGGGTACGCCTGCGCGCCGCCTATGCCGGCTCTGAAGCCCATGCCGCCTCGGATGCAGAGGGGTACTTTCAAATGGATCTCCACCTACCTGCGCCGCTGGTCGAGGAAGCAGGCTGGATCACGGTAGACATGACCGCCGAGAACGCCGCCGACTTTGGGCAGGAGCTGGTGCAAACCCAGGCTGAGGTGCTTATTCCGCCGGCCCAAGCCAGGTTCGGCGTCATCAGCGACATTGACGATACAGTAGTGGTGACCCATGCGACGAATCTCCTCAAGATGGCGCGCATGGTCTTTCTCCACAGCGCGCGCACCCGCCTGCCCTTTCCCGGCGTCGCCGCCTTTTACCAGGCGCTCCACCGCGGGCGTACAGGCGACGAGCGCAACCCGCTCTTTTTTGTCTCCAGCAGCGCGTGGAACCTCTACGACCTGCTGGTGGACTTCATGGCGCTCAACGATATCCCACCGGCCCCGCTCCTGTTAACCGACTATGGCGCCAACGAGAGCGGCTTTCTCTTCTCCGGCCATAGGACCCACAAGCTGGAGCAGATCGGGCGCATCCTCTCGACCTACCCGACCCTGCCCTTTATCTTGATCGGCGACAGCGGCCAAAAGGACCCGGAAATCTATCACCAGGTGGCGCAGGACCATCCGGGCCGGATTCTGGCGATCTACATCCGCGATGTCAGCCAGCCAAGCCGGCACGCCGAGATCGAGCACATCCGTAACGCATTGGGGGCAGGCGCCAAACCGGTCGAGATGTTGCTAGAGGCAGACACCC
>DATLZJ010000743.1:0-10578 GCA_035574055.1 Caldilineaceae bacterium | reverse complement strand
GCGCACGCGGCTGGCGCCGACGCCGACGAACATCTCGACGAACTCCGAGCCGGAGATGCTGAAGAAGGGCACGCCTGCCTCGCCGGAGACGGCCTTGGCCATCAGCGTCTTGCCGGTGCCGGGCGGGCCGACCAGCAGCACACCCTTGGGGATGCGCGCCCCCAGGCTGGCGAACTTCTGCGGCTCCTTAAGAAATTCGACAATCTCCTGTAGCTCCTGTTTCGCCTCATCGGAGCCGGCTACATCAGCGAAGGTGACGGTGGGCTTGTCGCCGGTGAAGAGGCGCGCCCGGCTCTTACCAAAGGAGAGCGCCTGATTGTTGCTCCCCTGGGTCTGGCGGAAGAGGATAAAGAAGAGGCCGGCGATAAAGATGAGCGGCAGCAGATTGATGAAGAGCGCGAGCCAGTTGCCGCCGTTGCCGGGCGCTTCATATTGAATTTTGACCTGGCTCAATTCGTCTGGGGTCACCCCCAGCCCAAGCAACGTCTGGGTCAGGGGC
Organism: Caldilineaceae bacterium; assembly: GCA_035574055.1. Lineage (GTDB taxonomy): Bacteria > Chloroflexota > Anaerolineae > Caldilineales > Caldilineaceae > QEUY01. The sequence goes on along the minus strand of DATLZJ010000743.1, from coordinate 10,079 downwards.
ACATCCGCCTCGCGGCGGGTGACCAAGGGCGGCTGGTTTCGGCCCTTGATGACCTGTACCTCCTGGCCGTTGACGCGAATACTGCTGACCGAGCCTTCCTTAATGGCCGTAGCAAGTTGGCTCAGGCTGATTTGGTCCGGCGCCTCATCGGGCCGGTAGATATTGAAGAAGAGCGCCGCGCCTGCCACCAAGATCAGTAAATAGACAAACGCGTTCCGACTCCAGTTTGCGTTCACGGAGACCTCCTGTTGATCTGCTGACAACAGTATACCAGAGCCGGAAACGTTCTGACTAGTGGTCTGCGTTCCGAACAACGCTTGGCAGAGCCATGTCCCCTCCGTACCGGAATGAGCTGCGCCGGCCAACGCTCACGGTATACTGCCGGCAATGTATGCGACTCGACAGACTACTTCGTTTATGGCACACTAAACATAGACCAGTGCCATCTGCTCATCCAACTCCAGCCGCTCTCTGACCATCCTCGCCCTACACTGCCGCCCGCAGAAGGCGCTTCCTTGGCTACTGCCAGAACCGATTATTTGACACAATCATTCGACCGGTAGCATGGTGCCGGCTGAAAGGAGCGCACTACTGACGTATACGCTCTATCTGTTCACCAACGCTGATCTGGCCAGCGTTGGCCGGTTAGCCAACTTCTATCAAAACACTACCCGGCAAGAGATAATCTGGATAGGAGAAAGTGATGACTCAGGTAAGCACCGGTGATCGTGTCCTCAGCGCCGAAGACCGCGCATTCTGGGAAGAAAACGGGTACGTGGTGATTCACAATGCGGTGCCACAAGCCAATTTGGACGCCGTTATTAACGATATCTGGGAGTTTCTCGGTGTGGATCGCAATGATCCAGAGGCGTGGTACCGTGCGCCGATCAGTAAAGCCGGTATGCTGGAGATGTATCATACCCAGTCCTTATGGGATAACCGCCAGTATCCACGCGTCCACCAGGCCTTTGCCGATATTTGGGGGACTGAAGCGCTCTGGGTCAGCTTTGACCGAGCGAACATGAACCCTCCTGCCCGTCCAGATTGGGACTATCAGGGCATGGTCCACTGGGATATTGACACCTCACAGAATCCCATTCCCTTCCGAGTGCAGGGGGTGTTGTATCTGGAGGATACCGCAGCCAACCAAGGCGGCTTCCAGTGTGTGGCAGGCTTTCACCGGCGCTTTGCAGAGTGGGTCAAGTCGCAGCCAGCCGACCGCGACCCTTGGCATCCAGCTTTGGAGGGGCTGGAGGTGAAGACAATCCCTGGCAAGGCTGGCGATCTCCTGATCTGGCACAGTCTGTTGCCGCATGGTAATAGTCGCAATCGTAGCAACAAACCACGGCTGGCCCAATATATCACCATGTATCCGGCGCGCGAGGACAATGAAGAGGAACGACAATATCGCATTAGGGCATGGCAAGAGCGGCTTCCGCCGCGCGGCAAGGCATTCCCTGGCGACCCACGCGGTTTCGAGAAGAACCGGCCACCGGCAGAACTGACGGAGTTGGGCAAGAAGCTACTGGGGCTAGAGCGCTGGCACGCCTGACTTGGTGATGAGCCTGGCCGGGCAAATCCTTCGTGTAAGCTTGTAAGCGCTTCTTTCAAGAAAGGAACAAGCCATGTGGACAGTGAAATCGAACCGGCGGCGGTTTTTGCAGATCGCCGGTGGCTGGACAGCCGGCATAGCGCTGGCGGCATGTACCCCCGCAACTGAGCCGGCCACGACTGCCGAAGGCGAGCAGGCGCCGGATGCTGCAGCCACCCAATTGGTCTTCTCCATGTGGGGCGATCTGTTTTCGGTGGAAAACATGCGGCAGGTGCTCGACAGCTACGAAGCCGATAACCCAGGAATTAGCATTGAAATTGAGCACTATCCCTTCGGCGACTACAACCAGAAGATTCCCCTTGAGCTGGCAGCCGGCACCGGACCTGATGTGATCTCGACGGTAGACTTGATCGCCCCACAGCTCATCAGCGCCAATCGTGCGCTAGACCTGACCCCTTACATTGACCTGTACCAGTCTGAGGTCGGCAAAGACATCAGTGAGATCTATTTCCCGGCAGCGCTCGATATCTTCTCGCGTGACGACAAACTCTTTGCGATCCCTTACTATGTCGACCCCTCCATTATGTGGATCAATAAAGGGCTATTTGACGAGGCAGGGTTGGCATACCCCTCGGCCGAGTGGACTTGGGATGAATTCCTGAACCTGGCCAGGCAATTAACGCTTGATGAGAATGGCAACAACGCGACAAGCAGTGACTTCAACCCAGATGCAATCAGTCAATGGGGCATCTCCACCCATGTCGCCTATTGGGATAGCTGGCTCAAGGCGAATGGCACCTCGCCCTGGAACGAAGACGAAACAGCCTCCAATCTATTGGACCCAAGGAGCGTTGAGGCGCTCACCCTCATCGGCCAACTCTCTTGGGAGCGACTCGCTCTCTCCTCCGGTATGGAGAGAATGGTGGGCGCCGAGGCCAACTATTTTGCCTTCGGCACCGGCCGCGTCGCCATGAGCTTCAACGCAAGCTGGATCATGTCCTATCTGGGTGAGGTGGAGCAGCCGATGGTGCAGGTGATCCCGCTTGGCCCAAATGGCAACCAGCATGGCAGCCGCCTGCATTCCGGCGGGTATACCATCAATGCCGCAACTGAGCACCCTGATGAGGCGTTTGCCTTTGCCACCTTTTTCTCGGGTAGCGAGGAGCGGCTTGGTAAGTCAATTGAGGTCTCTGAGGCGAATTGGGGTGGCATTCCGGCGAATCTCGAACTGTTCGATAGCGAGCTGTTCCAGAACTCCGGAAAAGGCCCGGAGTTGAACAACGTCTTTAGGGAGGCGCTCCAAACGGCTTCGGTCTTCTCGAAGAGCACCGCCGCGAATGAGCTGGAAACCACGATCAACCAGATCATGGAGGAGCCGTGGAACGCACGCGAGCCTGTGGACATCATGCCCTTTATCCAGGAGGCGGACCAGCGGGTGAACGAACTGCTGGCGGAGGCTAGCGCGGAGTAGCGCCATCTGGCTCGTAGACAACACCCTTTACTCCTTGGCCTGAGTTTGGACGGGTGAGGCTGTCGTCCCAAGCGGCAACATCACCCGCCTCGCCTGGCCCCTCATCCGGGAATACCTGAAAACACCTTGTCAAGTGACAGCTAGAATCATAGGGGATCTTATGCTGTTGGCCAGCCATGGAGCTAGCGACTATCGCATTCTCCTCAGTGACCAGGCATCGCCTTCCGAGCATTATGCGGCGGCTCAACTTCAGGAGACGCTTAAGTCAATCTGTGGGGCCGCCTTGCCCATTGAAACCGTACAACAGCATGACCTTGCCCATGCCGAGCCGAGGCAGAAGGCTATTATCGTTGGCGAAGGCCCTCTACTGGAGCAACTTGGGATTAATCTGGCCGGTTACATGCTTGGCTCGGAGGGCTTTCTCATCAAGACTGTGGGTGAGACCCTGGTCATCGCCGGTGGGCGGCAGCGCGGCACGATGTACGGTGTCTTTTCGTTCCTTGAGGATTATCTGGGGTGCCGCTGGTACACGCCCCAAGCCAGCTATCTGCCCTATCGAGAGACCATCGAGCTTCCCGATATTGAGGATGTGCAGCGCCCACGCTTGGAGTGCCGCGAGGTCCACTGGAACCCACCTATGGACGGCGACTGGGCGGCGCGACGCAAGCTGAACGGCCACTTTATTGACCTCAAGCCCCATCATGGCGGCCAAGTCAAGTGGGCGCGCTTTGTCCACACATTTAATCTGCTGGTGCCACCAAGTGAGTACTTCGACAGCCATCCGGAGTACTTTTCCGAGGTAAAGGGTGAGCGCACCGCCTACCAGTCTCAGCTTTGTCTCACAAACCCCGACGTTCTGCGCATTTCGATTGAGCGGGTCAAGCAGTGGCTGCGTGACGACCCGGCGGCTAATGTGGTATCGGTCTCACAAAATGACTGGTATAGTCCCTGTGAGTGCGTGTCGTGCCGGGCGATTGACGAGCGCGAAGGTAGCCACAGCGGCTCGGTCTTGTACTTTGTCAATCAGGTGGCGGAGGCCATTGAGGCTGAGTTTCCCCATGCAGCCATTTGCACACTCGCCTATCAGTACACCCGCAAACCGCCCAAGACCATCCGGCCCCGGCCCAATGTCATCATCCGACTTTGCTCCATCGAATGTTGCTTTTCACACCCCCAAGAGCAGTGTCCCCGCAACCGCTCCTTTGTTGAAGACATTGAAGCATGGTCTAAAATCTGTGACCGCATCTATGTTTGGGACTATGTCACCGAGTTCGGCCATTACCAGTCGCCGTTTCCTAACCTCTATTCCTTGCAGCCGAATCTCCGGTTCTTTCTGCGATATGGGGTCAAGGGGCTTTTTGAACAAGGCCCCGGCACCACCGGTGAATTGGCTGAGCTACGCAGCTATCTGATCGCCAAGCTGTTGTGGAACCCTGACATTGATGTGGATGCGACCATTGATGATTTCCTCCAAGGCTATTATGGTCAAGCCTCCGCGCCTTTTCTGCGCGCGTACATTGACCTGATTAATACTAGGGCGCGAGATGGAGACTTTCACTTTCATATCTGGACACCGTTGAATAAGCGGTTCTTTACGCCAGCGCTTGTACAGGAGGCAACGGCGCTGCTCCGACAAGCGGAAACCCATGCCGAGAATGAGACCTACCGGCGGCGGATCGAACTCGCGCAACTGCCCATTGACTATGTCAAAATTGTATTGGGTCAGACCCAGGGCGAAGAGCGACGGTGGCTCATCAGCCGCTTCTTTAAAGTTGCCGAGCGTGAGGGCATCCGCGAGATCCGTGAAGGCTCGCCAATGGCTGAGTTCAGGAAGAATATCGCCACCATCTTTAATGAGAGCGATAGCTTCGTGTCGAGCCACGAGTATGATAATCTGGCGTAAACAGTAATCGAGCCGACGGTCGGTATCGCTGCTGTAAGGCGAAAGGGGAGGCAACCGTGAAACTCAGCATGGCCAAACGTGAGGCGCTGACGGCGTATCTGTTTATTGCCCCTTTGGTGCTGGGCTTTATCGTTTGGAACTTGGGTCCGTTGGTAGCCTCGTTTGGGCTATCCCTCACCGATTATAATCTGCTGGAGCCACCGAAATTTGTCCTCTTTGAGAATTACACTGCGCTGCTGGATGATGAGGTGTTTCCAATTGCCTTTAAGAATACCTTGCTCTACGCCCTGGTAACCGTCCCCTTGGGTCTCGTTGTCTCACTGGCCTTGGCCTTGGTGATGAACCAGGGAGTCAGAGGGACGGCCTTGTTCCGGACGATCTTCTTCATTCCCTCGGTCTGCGCCATTGTTGCCATTGCGCTGGTCTGGCAGTGGATTTATGACAGCGATTTGGGCATCCTCAATTATTTCCTGTCCCAGCTAGGGCTACCTAAGTTCCGCTGGCTACAGGACAAGAGCCTGGCGCTACCGGCGATCATGGCCATGAGCATTTGGCAGGGTGCCGGCTACACCATGGTGATCTATCTGGCCGGGCTGCAAGGCATCCCTACCCAGTTGTACGAGGCCGCTGAAATTGATGGGGCGGGCGCCTGGGCGCGCTTTCGCTACGTAACCCTGCCTATGCTGACGCCCACCACCTTTTTTCTGCTGGTAGTCGGCTTCATCGGCGCATTTCAGTTTTTCACCGAGTCCTATATGATGACGCGCGGCGGGCCTAGCTATTCAACCATGTCGCTGGTCTACCAAATCTATCTCAACGGCTTTAGCTATTTTAAGATGGGCTTTGCTTCGGCCATCGCTTGGGTGTTGTTTGCTGTAGTCTTTGTACTGACCATGATTCAACTCCGCTATGCTAGCCGTTGGGTGCATTATGAATAACGAAGGGTCGCCCAACAGCCCCACAGTCGAAGGGAATGGCCGAAGGCGCTTGCGTGGAAAGAGGATGGGGAGCAACGGATGAGCGCACAGAAAAGCTCGACAACACTGATGGACGCGCCGCATTCCAGCAGGCCCATTGTGGCAGGAATGAGCCGCAAAGCAATCTGCAATGGTGTAAAAACTGTCGTCCTCTATGCCATCATTCTGTTGATGGCGTCACTGACCTTGATCCCGTTTCTGTGGATGCTCTCGACCTCACTCAAGGTGCGTGACCAACTCTATGCGTTTCCGCCGGAGTGGATCCCCGATCCGATCACCTTCGAGAGCTATCGGGTGCTCTTTGATCCGCTCCCGTTTGGCACCTTCTTCTTGAATAGCTTGCAAGTTGCACTTCTCTCAACCACAGGGACTTTGCTCGCCTGCTCGTTAGCGGCCTATGCCTTTGCCCGGCTGCGTTTTCCGGGTCGTGAAATCATCTTTGCTCTTCTGCTGACCACGATGATGATCCCGGCCCAGGTATTGCTCCTGCCGCTCTTTATCCTTTACAAGAATATCGGCTGGCTGGATACCCTCTATCCGCTGTGGGTGCCCTCCTTTTTTGGCAGTGCATTCGGGACCTTTCTCTTGCGCCAGTTTTTCCTAAGTCTGCCCAGTGAGCTAACCGATGCTGCCAAGATAGATGGCTGCTCGCACTTTGGCATTTATTGGCGCATCATCTTGCCGCTCTCCGGCCCCGGCCTGGCCACCCTCGGGATCTTCACGTTCATGGGGTCGTGGAATTCCTTCCTCGTTCCCCTCATTGTGATCAATAAGATCGATCTACGGACGGTCCCGCTTGGGTTGGCCGCCTTACAGGGGAGTAATGAGATCCGCCTGAACGCAGTGATGGCTGCCTCCACCTTGAGTATTCTGCCTATCCTGATCGTCTTCTTCTTTGCCCAGAAGTACTTCGTACAAGGGGTCGTGTTGACGGGGATCAAGGGCTAAACCAATCGGTGTGTGCTAGGAAACGGGGCGAAGTGGCTCGGCCGACCCCAATCGTGTTTTGTCTGCCAGGCAGTAGATGCCCATCTGTCAGTGCAGGTGGTAATGAAGCTCGACGCCGAAACCGCCGGCCCGCTGCTGGCATTCAATCCAGCTTGGGCCGTCTACATCGAGGTTGCCTTGCCAGGCAGCCAGCGCAGTGTAGTCTTCCGGCTGGCGGGCGCCGGTCGCCAGCCGGAAGAGCGAGAGCGTCAGCTCCAGCGACGGGGCGGCGGCCAGTAGGCCAGCCTTGGCGACGCCTGTAGCCGTCAACCAGAGCGAAGCCAGCATCTGCCCGGTCTCCGCATTTAAGAGCGCGCCCAGCGCGTCGTCGGGCAGGGCCGGCATCCGCAGCGCCTCCATGAGGCGCACGCCGGCCAGCACCCATTCATCTACGCCGGAGCCGGGCAGCACAATGCGAATCTCGCTGAAGGCGCTGCCGGGCGCGACCGAGCGTCCCAGCCGCTCGCAGCTTTGGGCGCCGGCGGCCTCGGCCCACGCCTGGAGTTGGGTGAGCTTGGGGTTCTCCGGCGAAAGGGCGCGCGCCGCCTCCAGCCCAACGTCCAGCGGCAGCGGCTCAGGCAGATACCAGCCGGCGTCCACGCCACCATCCATATCACCGTCGCTTGCTTCGACCCAGACGCCGAGCCGGTGTGGGTCAAGGCGCCCGCCCAAGTCGGCCAGACGGGCCAGCGCATCCTCATCGGCGCCGACCTGGTTGAAAAAGCCCTGCATGGCCGGGATCATAAGTGCAGAAGGGCCGGCCGCGCGCCAGGTGAGCCGGTCGAAGGCGGCGGTGATGGCGGCCTCGAAGTCGAGACGAGGCGCTGCCAGCTCCTGGCCCGGCCCCACTAGGGCAGGGCCAACCGAGAGGCTGTCGAGCCAGGCGATCAGGGTGGCGTTGGCCGCGCGCAGCGGCCCCGGCAGGTGCATCTGGGCCAGCGTCAACCGCAGGCGCGCGCCCAGAATTTGAGATAGCGCCAGCTCGCTCATGCTGCGCCCAACTGAACCCGGTACTTGGTCGCGCCGACCGTCACAAAATCGCCAGGCTGGAGCAGCACAGCCCCACGGATGGGCTGGCCGTTGAGCTGCGCAGTCTGGGGCGTGCCGGTGTCCTCCAGCCGCCAGCCGCCGCCGAAGTAGACGATACGGACGTTGGGGGTCAAAGTAGTGACGCCGGTGCCGAGCTTGGTAGCGATCCCGTTGTCCTCCACCAGCTTCATCCCCTTGAGCATGCGCTCGCGATTCTGGCCGAGCATGTCCTTGCGCCGCTGCCGCTGATTTTGCTCGGCGACCAGCCAACCTCCTCTCTTGCCGGCCGCTTCCTTCTTGATCTGCTTCTTGAGCTTCCTGGGTTGCTTATTAATGACCTTCTGCAGGCTCTCATTGAAGGTCTCTGCGCTGACAAAAGTCGCAAGAAAGTCTTCCTTGGGCGGCGAGACCTGCTCCTGGGGCGTTAAGAAGCTCTTGACCATATGGCCCATCTGATCGGTCACGTGTTGAACACCCTTGCCGGGGTCTCGCACCATCTCTTCAGGCGACGGTTGGGCCGGCTGCTGCTCAGGCGGCGCATTGGAGTCACGTGGCCCGTAGATGGATTCGTAGATAGGCCCCTTGGCTTGTTCGACGCCATACATTGCTCCGCCCATGGCGCTCTTGAGGACGAACCGCAGCCACGGCTTGGCTGCGCCCTTGGCTAGATTCTTGAGCAGCTCCTTGCCCATGGCCTTTTCCTTGCCCTTCTCCACCACCTCTTCCAGCGCCCGCTGCTCATAGGCCATCTTCAGCACCGTCTTAGGATAGGCCATCAAGATGCCTACAATCGTCTTGCTCAGGGCCTTGGAGAGGTTGGGCGCGATCCATTCGGCGCCCTTGAGGAACAAGTCAGGATGGAGGAAGCTGGCGTTCAGCGCCGTGGCCAGGTTCAAGGCGAGCACATTGAGGGTGGTTTGTAGGATGGCGACGCCGGCCTCGATCGCCACCTGGGTCAAGGGTTTCTTCAGCACAAAATAGTCGAAGGCCGCGTGGACCGCGATCTGGCCCAGGAGCAGCGCCGCGTTAACGCCGATCATGATGGGCGTGGCGGCGCCCATGGTGGCGCCGGAGACGGCCGCCGACACCGCGAGGACCAGAATGGTGGTGATGATGCGGATGATGAGCGAGGCGCGGGCATTGAACTTGGCCTGCATGTCCTTGAAGGCCGCCTCGACCTGTTTACGGTCTTGCAGCTCCTCTTCGGTCTTCTGGGAATATTTGCTCTTCAGCCCTTGCAGCTCTTCCGGTGACTTGCCCTGCTTCTCGGCCTCGCGGATATCTACGTTGCCGGAGCGAATGGAGCCGACCACGCGACGGGTGGCTTCATCGAGCTGGGCGCCCTTGTTGGAGAAGAGGTGCCACTGGCGGGTGGTGTCCAGGTAGCGCTGCATCTCGATGGCGTCTACGCCGCGCATCTTGCTCTTCATCCACTGGTCGAAGGGGAAGCCGGCGGCTGCCATGGCCAGCATGACTTCCGGGTCGCTTTCGGCGGCGCTGATGATCTTCTCGGTCAACATCGCCTCCAGCTTGAGGCGGTCCTCGCTGACCAGCCCGGTCATGCGGAGGAGGTACTCATGGCGGTCCTGGCGGATGCCGAGCACAAAGGTGCTCATCTCCTGCTGGATGGCCGTGCCCATCATGGTCAGCCGGATCCTCTGGTTATAAAGCCGGTCCAACTCCCCCTGGATCGCCTCCTGCGTTTCAGAGTTCTTAGATTTAGCAGCGGCTTCCGCCGCGGTCCTGTAGCGGTCAATCTCGTCCTGAAGCTCGATTATCCGCTTTTGGACCTCCTCCAACCCCTTGTGCAGCCCGAGAAATTCCCGAAAGTTCGACCATTGCTCCAGCAGGTCTTTTCCTTCCAGCTTATTGAAGCTGTTGAAGATTTTGATCCGGTCGGGGCGCGGCCGCCAGAGCCGTTTGTACCAGGCGGTCTCTGCCTTTTTCAGGCTCTTCTTGACTACGTCCTTGGCGTCCAGTGGATGGTTGGCCTGGTCGCGCAACGCCAGCAGCACCTTCTTATACTTTTCCCCGCTCTTCGGGTCCTTGGCGGACTCAACGAGCTTGTCCCGGGTTTCGGGCTGGAGCGCGTCATAGATTCGCTTCATGAATTCGGCGGCAGTGGTCTGCCCTTGGGTGTCTGACTCGAGCTGGCGGGCG
>DATLZJ010000742.1:0-2029 GCA_035574055.1 Caldilineaceae bacterium | reverse complement strand
CCGACTACGGCTGTACACTGGCGACCATCCCGGCCACCGTTACCGACCGCGCGGTACCGGCAGTGGCGCTGCTGGCCCATGTGGATACGGCGCCGGCCTTTAGCGGAACCAATGTGCGCCCCATTGTCCACCGCAACTATGACGGCAACCCCATCACCCTGCCCGATGATCCCGCTCAGGTCCTGCGCGCCGAGGAGTTCCCGCTCCTGGCAAGTAAGATCGGCGAGGACATTGTCACCGCCAGCGGCACAACTCTGCTCGGCGCCGACGATAAGGCCGGCGTCGCCATCATCATGGCGACCGCCGCCTACCTCCTGGCCCATCCTGAGCTGCCCCACGGGCCGGTTCGCGTCTGTTTTACCTCTGATGAAGAAATCGGAACCGGCATCCGCCGCCTCCCCCTCGACGACCTGGCCGCCGATGTCGCCTATACCCTGGACGGAGGCGACCCCGGCGAGATCGCCTACGAGACCTTTTCCGCCGATAAGGCCGTCGTCACCATTACCGGCGTCTCGACCCACCCCGGCGATGCCTTTGGGGTGATGGTGAACGCGCTGCACCTGGCGGCCAAGCTGCTCGGCTTCCTTCCCGCCTACACCCGCACGCCGGAGACGACCCAGGACCGCCAGGGATTTATCCATGTCTACCAGATGAAGGGGACCGCCGCCGAGGCGGAGCTGCATTTTATCTTACGCGACTTTGAGCTGGCCGGCCTCCAGGCCCACGGGGACTTCCTGCGCGCCGCCTGCCAGGCGCTGGCCCTGGCCGAGCCGCGGGCGCGGGTCAACTGCGCCCTCACCCCCCAGTACCGCAACATGCGCTACTGGCTGGAGAACGACATGACGCCCGTGCGGCTGGCCGAGGCCGCCATCCGCCGCGCCGGGCTGACGCCCATCAGCAAGCCCACGCGGGGCGGCACCGACGGCTCCCAGCTCACCGAGCGCGGCGTCCCAACCCCCAATTTGTTTACTGGAATGCAAAATGTGCATGGCCCTCTGGAGTGGGTGTCGCTGCAAGACATGGCGCGCGCCACTGCCGTCTGCGTCGAGCTGCTCCAACTCTGGGCTGACCCGTCGCGGTGACGGCGATAACACAATGGCAACACGATAGAAGTATCTTCTAGCTATGTAACCATGCGCAAGCGCGCTTACGGTAGCCGCCGCGCCGAAGGCGTCAGAAACAGAACGGCTGCCGCCAGGGCGAAGCAACAGGCCGCGCTCAGAATCATCGCCTGGCTCAAGCCGATCACCTCGGAGAGCGAGCCGATCAACAGGTTGCCGAAAGGGGTAAAGCCAAAGAAGGTGAGTGTATAAAGGCTCAACACACGGCCGCGCATCTCATCTACCAGGTTCGTCTGGAGCAGCGTGTTGATGAGCGTGAAGGTCAGCATAAAGGTGACGCCCAGCAACAGCGCCAGCACCAGCGACGCCGGATAGAAAGAGGTGAGGGCAAACATCGTGAGGATCAAAGGAAAGCTCAGAATTGACCGGCACAACCACTTGCCCCGTTGGCCTCGGTCGCCGTAACGCGCCACCAGCAGACCGCCCGTCACTGCGCCGATCCCCGACATGGTGTTGATCGCGCCGAATGCGCCGGCGCCCTGGTGGAGCACCTGGTCCACAAAGGCGGGCAGTACCGTGCTGTAGGAGATGCCAAAGAGGCTAAAGACCAACGCCAGCAGCAACAAGGCGCGCAGATCGGGGGCATGGGCCACATAGGAGACGCCGCTGGTCAACTGCTGCCAAGGCGATAAGTGCGATGAGTTCGGCTGGCGCGGCGGCAGGCGCATCGCCAACAACCCGGCGATCACGGCCAGAAAAGTAAGGCCATTGAGGAAGAAGCACCACGCCGCCCCCACCGCGACCAGCACCAGCCCGCCGAGCGCCGGCCCCACGATGCGCCCCATATTGAAGGTCATGGAGTTGAGGGCAATGGCGTTGGGCAGGTCTGTGCGGCCCACCATCTCGACCACAAAAGCCTGGCGCGCCGGCCCATCAAAGGCATTCACCGCCCCCAAACAGGCCGCCAG
>DATLZJ010000741.1:0-2878 GCA_035574055.1 Caldilineaceae bacterium | reverse complement strand
CAATTTGTCGAGATAGCCTTGGCGGACAACGCCGCCGGCGAGCCGGTCTGCCGCAACGCCGGCTATGCGCCCTACTTGGACTATCGCCCCTTGCAGCCGGACGAGCGCACGCTGGTGGAGCCGGTCGTCTCCAAGCTGCTGGCCGGCCACGACCTGGAGCAGGCCGCGGTGCGCTATGCCATCCAGCACCTAGCGCCCGACCATCTGCGCGAGGTGCGCAGCCTGCGCGAGCCGCTGATTGACAAGACCTATGCCGCGGTCAAGGAGCGGCTGACCAAGGAGATTATCCACTGGGACAGCGAGGCCATTCGCCTGCAAGAGCTGGAGCGGATGGGCCGCGCCAACGCCCGGCTCAACTCGGCCAAGGCGCGCCAACGCAGCGACGAGCTGGCCCTGCGCCTCCAGAGCCGGCTGGCCGAGCTGGAGCTGGAGCGGCGCATCGCCGCCCAGGCCCCCAATGTGGTGGGCGGCGCGCTGGTCATCCCGCTTGGGTGCATTCGCCGGCTGGCGGGCCTGCCGCCCGACGAGGTCACGGTGCTGGAGCTACGCAACAAATATGTGGAGATGGCCGCCATGCACGCGGTGATGGCCGCCGAGCAGGACTTAGGCAACCGGCCCATCCCGGTCTACCACAGCGCATCTTATGACATCGAATCAATCCCACCGGTACCCGAAGCGCCGCTGCGCGTCATCGAGGTCAAGGGCTTCACCGGCGGCGCCGACGCCATCACGCTCACCGCCAACGAGCTGCGCCATGCGCTCAACAAGCGCGACGTCTGGCTGCTGGCGCTGGTGCATGTGCCCAAGGCGGATACCATCTCCGGCCATGCGCTCCAGCGGGCGCTGGACGCCGGCGAAGTCCGCCGCGACGTTGCGGACCGCTGCGAGGTGCGCTATGTGCGCTGCTGGCTCGACCATGAGCCGAACTTCGCCTCGACCGGCGAAAACTTCAGCATTCGGACCTTATGGGAACAAGGGAGCGCGCCAACATGAACCCTGACACTCTGAACGTTCACCGCAGTTGACGGGCGGCGCAGGTTGCAATATCCTGATAGTCCCCCTGTGTAGCAGGTGTTATCACTCCGGGAGGACACTATGACCGGCACAAAGCAAGTGAGCATTGGCCAGGTCAAACGGGATATCTCAGAACTGGTCAACCGCGTGGCCTATGCGGGCGAGCGCATCGTGCTTACCTCGCGCGGCAAGCCCAAGGCGGCGCTGGTCAGCGTCGAGGACTATGAATGGCTCGAACGGACGAGAGGTCAGGGCTTGAGCAGTTGGCAGGCGTGGTTGGCCGAGAGCGCTCAGTTGGGCGAGCAGATTCTTGCCCGGCGGCAGGGGCAGCCGGTAGACGCCGACGCCATCTGGCAGGCGACGCGCGCCGACCTGCACGCGCACCTGGACCTGGAGGAAGCGCCCGGCGAGGACACGGGCCAGGCAGCCGACGATGCCGCCGCTGGTGGTTGACGCCAGCCTGGTCTTTCGCCTGCTGGTCCCCAACCCGTCCCAGGCCGCCCTGCGCAGTCGCGTGGATGGGTGGGTTCAGGCCCGTGGGAGGCTGGCTGCGCCGAGCCTGTGGCTCTATGAGCTGACCTCCGCGCTGGTCAAGGCGGTTCACTTCGGCCAGTTGAGTGATGGCGAGGCCCGGCAAGCCTTGGCGTTGGCGCATCGCTTTCCGGTCGAGCTGGTCCTGCCGGATAGCCGGCTGGCCGAAGCCGCGTATGCCTGGGGCCGGCGCTTGCAGCGCGCCAACGCCTATGACGCCTTTTACCTGGCCCTGGCCGAGGCGCTAGGCGCCGAGCTGTGGACTACCGACCGCCGTCTCGCCCGCGCCGCCCAACAGCCCTGGGTGCAGTGCTTGGTCTAGTCTACAAGACTTACACCGATGAAGAGGATGGTCCATGACCTATAAGAAAAAGCTCATCGAAGTCGCCCTGCCGCTGGACGCCATCAACCAAGAGTCGGCGCGCGAGAAGTCCATCCGCCACGGCCACCCCTCCACCCTCCACCTCTGGTGGGCGCGGCGACCGCTGGCCGCCTGCCGCGCCGTCCTCTTTGCCCAACTGGTGGACGACCCCTCCGCCCACCCCGACCGGTTCCCCACCGAAGAAGACCAGGATAAGGAGCGGCAGCGGCTGTTCGGCATCATCGAAGCGCTGGTCAAATGGGAGAACATCAACAACGAAACCGTGCTGGAGCAGGCGCGCGCCGAGATTCGCCGCTGCGCCCCGCCCGAGGGCCTGCCGCCCTTGCTCGACCCCTTTGCCGGCGGCGGCTCCATCCCCCTGGAGGCCCAACGCCTGGGGCTGGAGGCCCACGCCTCCGACCTCAACCCGGTGGCGGTGCTCATCAACAAGGCGCTGATTGAGATTCCGCCCAAGTTCGCCGGCCGGCCGCCCGTCAACCCCGCGGCCCGCGCCCAAATCGGCAGCCAGTCCAGGTGGAAGGGCGCGGCCGGGCTGGCTGAGGATGTACGCTACTACGGCCAGTGGATGCGCGACGAGGCCGAGCGGCGCATCGGCCATCTCTACCCCAAGGCGACGCTGCCCGATGGCAGCCAGGCGACGGTGATTGCCTGGCTCTGGGCGCGCACCGTGACCTGTCCCAACCCGGCCTGCCGGGCGCAGATGCCGCTCATCAGCAGCTACTGGCTCTCCAAGAAGAAGGGCAAGAGCGCCTGGGTGGAGCCGGCGGTGGACCGCAGCCGGCAGCCGGCCAGGGTGCGCTTCACGGTGAAGACGGGGCACGGTCAGCCTGGTGACCCGCCGAAGGTGGGCCGGGGCGCAAAGTTTCGCTGTCTCGCCTGTGGGCAAGTGGCCCAAGACCAGCACATTAAAGATGAGGGCATGGCCGGGCGCATGGGGGCGCAGTTAATGGC
>DATLZJ010000740.1:0-8449 GCA_035574055.1 Caldilineaceae bacterium | reverse complement strand
TACCGGCGCGACCGCCCGCCGCACGGACGCCGCCGGGTCGCGGCTGGGGCGGCCGTCAATCAGATCGCCGGTGAAGACCACCAGATCGGGCTGCTCGGCGTCCAACACCCTCTCGATCAGCGCCGTCGTCTCGTCGTCGGGCGGCTCGCCATTCTTGAAGTGGGTATCGGTAAACTGGACAATCGTAAAGGTGCCATCCTCGCGAAAGCGTAGCGGCTGCGCCATCCCATGCCTTTCTACCATGGCTTCCCAAAGCAACCGAATGAGTTCGCACCGGCCCCTGCCCGTCGCCTTTGGGTGGACTTCGGCTCTGAGCTTGGGCTGGCGTCCAAGGCTCCGGCGCCAAGGCTACTATCCCTACTCCGATAAGAAAACGTTCAGATCAATATCGCCGGGCGAGTGGCCGAAGGTGGTCAGGTAGAGCGCGATCTCACCGCGGTGTTGCGTACCGTGGTTGAGCACATGGATCAGGATTTGCCAGAGAATACGGCGGAAACTCCGGCCTTGGGTATTCTTGAAGTCCACTGCGCGTTGCAGCGCGGCGTCGTCGAGGCCATTGAGATAGGCGCGCATGGCGCGTTCCTCCTCATCCCAGCGGCGGCGCAGCAGCTCCAGCGTGGTAAACTGGCCGGGGTCGAGGATGGCGGCAGGCGAGACGCCCTCCTGGCAACGCATCCGCCAAATCCACTCGGAACCCATGATGTGGGCAAAGGTGCCCAAGATCGAGTCCCAGCTCATGGGCAGGCTCTGGGTCAGTTGGTCTGGCGCAAGCGCCTCAGCCGCCCGCAAGAGCCGCTTGTTGGCCCAATAGTTGTAATCGTAGAGCAGCAGAATTTCGTTTTGCTTCATATAGCCCTCTCTGGGTGGTGGATGATGTCAACAAGCCGAGAAGCCACGCCGGCGCGCGCCGCCTGCGGGATTGGTTAGGCGATAGGCTTTACATACCACTCGGACGCGATGCGCAAACCGGCCTCACGCAGCATGGCCCGCTTCGGCTCATCCAGATGGCCGCAGACGACCACCACCTGGACGGCGCCGCGCGTGACGGCCTGCTCGGTCACAGCGTCCAGCAATACCCGGCCCACCGTCTGCCATGCTCCTTCATCGGCCACACAAAAGTCGTCAATCACACAGGTCAGTCCGCCGGGATCGTAGACGGGCGGCGCGGGGATGAGCGTGGCGATCACAAAGCCCAACAGCGGCGCAGACGGCTTGTCTTCCTGAGCGGCGACCAGCGCCAGCACATTGTCTTGGTTGAGCAAGCGGCGAAAGTGGGCCGTTTGCACCTCGGCGGCATTGGCCGCCTTACGCCAGAAGACGGGCTGGAAGGCGGCATACTGCGTGCGTTTCTGTTCCGACAGCGCAACCATAGCCGGCGCCTCATCGGCGACAGCGGGACGGATCCGGTAAGCATGGGCGTTTTCTTGGGAATCCCGTTGCATCAGTTGCCGGATTTCTCCTTGTCCAGGAGCTTGCGGATCTCACGCTCCTCCCACTCTTCGCCAAACCAGCCGCCAGCGCCGAAGACAGCGAGCGCGTGGGCCGCAAGGCCGATGCCCCAGCCCAGCAGCGGCCAGTAAAACCACCAATCCCCTGGCGATGTCAGAAGGTTGATGAGCAAAAGGCCGGCGTTCACGAACAGATAGACCAATAGATGGATGTAGAAACCCTTGATGGCCTGCACCCGCCGGCGCGCCCGCTCATAGCGTTCTTCGTCGTTCATGGTAGCTCCCCTCACGAGCCATCGAGGACATTGCCTAGACCTACGCCCTACCAAACCCCTGCCCAAAGGCCGCGCGCCATCGCCGTGGCGGCAAAGACCATCAAGACCACCAGCCCAGCCTGCACCCAACTGATGCGGGCGATGGCGCCGGCTGCTGTTGTGTCCGGCGTCTGGTTGCGCGCGAGCTGAAGCCGCCACTGAATCAACGTGATCATCGGCCAGATCTCCAGGGCCAGAATGACGATGAGCAGGGCCATCTTGAGCAGAAATGCGCCATTGTGCAAGTAGTAGGCTGCGCCCTTCTCCAACGTGCTGAACGCCCGGATGAGACCGGTCACGATCCATAGAATAGCCGCTAGCCCCCAGAAGGTATCGGCAAGAAAGACGCGCCGCAGACCATCCGGGGTGAGCGGCCCATGCAATGCTCCGGCGCGCACGGCCACTGCGCCGAAACCAATACCCAAGGCCAGCAGGTGCAGAGATGCAAGAAGCCAGCGCAGCAGCATACTCTTCTCCTAGAGAGGTTCCGGCGACCGGATTCATAAGACCGGATCAACAAAATTGACAGAACAAAATTGACGAAGAGGTAGCGCACAGGCGCTTGAGATTGTACACGTCTTCCAGGAACCGTTCAATGATGGCGATGAACAATGATGGCAATGAAGCGTCTTGGCGGTCTGATACACGACCATGGGTGCGAAGTCTTGAGGGGTATCTATGTCTTGGCGACTGCTTCCCGGCTATCTGCGTGTTCGGTTGACAGCGCCGATAGCCGTATGCTAGACTCTAGCCACTCTTCGCCTAGCGGCAGTCACTGCCGGTCTCCTCAACTACGGTCGCCGGGCCGTAAGGAGCCTGGCCTTTCTGGCCGCGTCACTTGCGTAGTGGTAGATTGATGGGCAGGGCTGCTTGTCTGCTACCGCCATCTGCTGCCCAACGTGCTGGGGCCGGTGATCGTGCTGGCGACGCTGGGCGTCGGCGGCATCATCATCCTGGAGTCGGCGCTCTCCTTCTTGGGCCTGGGCATCCAGCCGCCGACGCCGTCTTGGGGCGGCACCCTGGCCGATGGCCGCGCCCTGATCCGCCAATTTCCCCACATCACCATCTTCCCCGGCGTCTTCATCTTTCTGACGGTGCTGGCCTTCAACCTGTTGGGAGATGGGCTGCGCGATGCGTTGGACCCGCGCCAGCGCATCACCTGAGATCAAAACAACCCTTTCGTCTAGCTTTCATTTAGGGTAAGCCTATGTCTCTCCAAGAGCAGATCGAGGCGGCCATCGCCGCCAGCGGCGCACACATGGGCGTCGCCATGCGCCATCTGACCCGCAGCGACGAGATCATGATCTCCGCCGACGACTCCTTCCCCATGTGTAGCGTGCTCAAGATTCCGGTGCTGGTCGAAGCCTTTCGCCAAATGGCAGAAGGGCGCTTTACGCTGGACGACCGCTGGCCCCTGACCACCGCAGAGAAGAATCTGCCCAGCGGGATACTGGTCTTCCTGGACGATGGGCTGATGCCCACCGTGCGCGACCTGCTGACCTTGATGATCATCATCAGCGACAATACCGCGACCGATATGGTCATCCACCGGCTGGGTCTTGAGTCCATCCACCAGACCATGCAGGATTTGGGGCTGAAGAACACCCACCTGCGCTTGACCATCCGCCAGATCTTCCAGTCCATCCTGCCCTCGGCGGACCCCACCCAAGACCTCTATGCGCTGGCAAAACAGGAGGCGACCGTAGGACGCCCGCCCAACGCCGTCGCCTACAGCACCGGGCCAGACAATGATGTGAGTACTCCGCGCGACATGACCCGGCTCCTGGAGCTGATCTACCACGGCCGGGTGGTCAGCCGGGAGGCGTGCGACGCCATGCTGGCGATCTTGCTCAAGCAGCAGCTCAACGACCGGCTGCCCCGTTTCCTGCCGCCCGGCACGCGCGTCGCCCACAAGACCGGCACCCTGGGCGGCTTTCGCAACGACGCCGGCATCATCTACGTCTCCGACGACAACCCGGTGGCGGTGACGGTCTTTGCCCGGTGGGACGATCGGGCCGTAGCCGGCGACCCGGAGGCCCAGCGACGACGCATCTTCGAGGTGGAGAGCGCCTTCGGCCACATTGGCCGCGCCATCTACGACGCCTACGCCCGCTAACCCGCCCGCAAAGGAGCAGACCATGCGCGTCTTTACGGCCATGTTGGCGACCGAGACCAACACCTTCTCCCCCTTTCTGACCGGCTTGCGCAACTTCGAGCAGACTTACCTGGTGCGCGAGGGCCGGCATGGCGAGCGCCCCTCCGCCTTTGCCCTGCCGCTGGTGCGCTGGCGCGAGCTGGCCGAGGCCCGCGGCTGGACGCCCGTGGAGAGCCTGGCCGCCTTTGCCATGCCCGCCGGCATCACCTTGCGCCCCGTCTATGAAACGTTGCGCGACGAGATCCTGCGCGACCTGGAGGCGGCGCAGCCGGTGGACATGGTGCTGCTCAACCTGCACGGCGCGATGGTCGCCGAGGGCTATGACGATTGCGAGGGCGACCTGACGGCCCGCATCCGCACCATCGTGGGGCCGGACACGCCCATCGGCGTGGAGTTGGACCTCCATTGCCATATCTCGCAGCAGTTGGTCGAGAGCGCCAACGCGGTCATCACCTACAAGGAATATCCCCACACCGACCAGCCCGAGCGGGCCGCGGAGCTATTCGAGATCATCGCCGGCGCAGCCCAGGGCCGCCTGCGCCCGGTGACGAGCATGGCCGACTGTGGCATGTTCGGCGTCTTTCACACCACCCGCGAGCCGGTCAAGGGCTTTGTCGCCGAGATGCAGGCGCTGGAAGGAAAGGACGGGGTGCTGTCGGTCTCGCTGGGCCACAGCTTCCCCTGGGGAGATGTGGCCGACCTGGGCGCGCGGGTGCTGGTGGTGACCGACAACCGGCCTGAGGCAGGAGAAGAACTGGCGCGTACCCTGGCGGACCGCTTCTATACCCTGCGCGCCACGGCCCAGCCCTCCTACTGTACCGTGGATGAAGCGCTGGACCGGGCGCTGGCCGCGCCGCGCGGGCCGGTGGTGCTGGCCGATGTGGCCGACAACGCCGGCGGCGGCGCGCCCAACGACTCTACCTTCATCCTGCGCCGGATGCTGGAGCGGGGTATCGGCGACGCGGCCATCGGCTGTATCTGGGACCCAGTCGTGGTCGAGCTTGCCAAGGAGATCGGCGCGGGAGTGGAGACCGACCTGCGCATCGGCGGCAAGATGGGGCCGATGTCCGGCGACCCGGTGGACCTGCGTGTCCGCATCGGCCAGATTGCGCTGAACGCTGCCCAACAGTTCGGCCAGGGCGCCAACAAGATGGGCGATGCTGTGGCGCTGCATGGCCCCAATGGGCTGGACATTGTCGTCAACAGCCACCGCACCCAGACCTTCAGCCCCCATGTCTTCAGCCATGTGGGCATCAACCCGCTGGAGAAGCGCATCCTGGTGGTGAAGTCCATGCAGCACTTCTATGCAGGCTTTGCGCCGATTGCCGCCGAAATCCTTTACGTAGCGACGCCCGGCGCGCTGGCGCCCGACTTCCGCTTGCTCGACTACCGCAAGGCGCGGCGCACCCTCTGGCCGCTTGTCTAGAAGAGAGTCACCCATGCCCTACTACATCTGTGTCACCTGCGGCGTCCAGTTTGCCGAGACCGACGCCGAACCGGCGCATTGCCCCATCTGCGAGGACGAACGCCAATACATCGGCTGGGGCGGCCAGCAGTGGACCACCCTGGAGGCGCTCCAGGCCGGCCATCACAACCGGATCAAGCGGGAGGAGGCGCGGCTGACCGGCATCGGCGCCTATCCCAGCTTCGCCATCGGCCAGCGCGCCCTGCTGGTGCAGACCGACGAGGGCAACCTGCTCTGGGACTGTATCAGCCTGATTGACGAGCCGACCATTGCCGCGGTCAAGGCGCTGGGCGGCGTTCAGGCCATTGCCATCTCGCACCCCCACTACTACTCTTCGATGGTGGAGTGGAGCCGCGCCTTCGACGCGCCGGTCTATCTGCACGCCGACGACAGCCGTTGGGTGATGCGCCCCGACCCAGCGATTGCCTTCTGGCAGGGGGAGACCAAGCCGCTCTTCGGCGGGCTGACGCTCATCCGCTGTGGCGGTCACTTTGCCGGCGGCACGGTGGCCCACTGGCCTGCCGGCGCAGAGGGGCGCGGGGCGCTGCTGGTGGGCGACATCCTCCAGGTGGTGCAAGACCGGCGCTATGTCAGCTTTATGTACAGTTACCCCAACCTGATCCCGCTGCCCGCCCGCGCCGTAGCGCAGATCGTGGCGGCGGTCGAGCCGTATCCCTTCGACCGGCTCTACGGCGCTTGGTGGGATCGGGTGGTGGCGAGCGACGGCAAGGCGGCCGTCCGCCGCTCGGCAGAACGGTACATTCGCGCCATCGCGCCCTAGGTGATGGCGATGGTCAGAGGTCTCGGTCCGTTTGAGCGGGCCGGCCAGATGCAACCGGTTGCGGTCACTGTCGCCAGCATGGGGGCGGGCGCGATCCAGCTCCTGCTCAGGGGATCGGGATTTTCCTCGGCCAGATGCGCCGTTCGCCACTGATTCACCGCAAACCGCTACCGCACTTGCCGGGCCTGCTCCAGCGCCGCCTGGATCAGCGCCGCAGGATCGCTTGTGATGGCCCCGCTGCGCTGTAGCCAGATCAAAAACTCGACGTTGCCCGCCGGCCCCAGCAAGGGCGAGGGGATCAGGCCGGCGACGTTCAGCCCCAGCGATTGGGCCAAGGCAACGGTCTCTTCAAGCACGCGACGGTGGACGCGGGCCTCGCGCACCACGCCCCCCTTGCCCACATCATCTTTGCCTGCCTCAAACTGGGGCTTGATCAGCGCGACCACCTGGGCGGACGGCGTGAGCAGGCGCAGCGTCGGGGGCAGCACCAGGGCCAAGCTGATAAAGCTGGCGTCAATTACAGCCAGGTCGGCCAAGACGCCATCGGGCAGCGCCTCCAGATGGCGAATGTTGGTGCGCTCCAGGGAGACCACGCGCGGGTCATTGCGCAGCTTCCAGGCAAGCTGGCCGTAGCCCACATCAATCGCGTAGACGCGCGCCGCGCCGTGCTGGAGCAGACAATCGGTGAAGCCGCCGGTGCTGGCGCCCACATCCACAGCAACAAGGCCGGTCACATCCAGGTGAAAGGCGGCCAGCGCGGCGGCGAGCTTCTGGCCGCCGCGGCTCACATAAGGGAGGGGTTGGCGCACACGCACTGCCGCATCCACCGGCACCATGCGCCCCGGCTTGTCGCTCACCTGCTCGTCTACCAGGACTTCTCCCGCCATGATCAGCCGGCGGGCCTGCTCCCGGCTCTCGGCCAGCCCACGCGCCACCAGGAGCAGGTCCAGGCGCTCCTTGCCGCGCGGTCGTTTGGAAGCCAGCTCATCTGGTGCGTTCATACAGCAGAGTATACATCACCCTGGGCAAACCGGTCGCCACCGTGTTTGACGGGCCGCCAGCCATTGGCTAAGATGGAACAATGTCCTCGAATGCCATGACCACACCAACACCCACCTTGGCTGCCAATTTGCGCGGTCTGGTGCGGGCCATGCGCCCCAGCCAATGGATCAAGAACGCCATCGTCTACGCGGCGCTGGTCTTTGACGGAAAGCTGCTCGACCCGGACCTTTTCCTGCGCACCACCTTCATCGCCCTCTGTTTTTGTCTGGTCTCCAGCAGCGTTTATCTGCTCAACGACCTGGTGGATATGGAGAATGACCGCCAGCACCCGCGCAAGCGGCTGCGCCCGCTGCCCAGCGGCCAACTCAGCCCGCGCCTGGCGACCGCGGCGGCCATTGGCTTCGGGGTGGTGGGCATGTTGGCGGCGACTTGGGTGGACTTCTGGGCAGGCGTGGTGACGGCGGTCTACCTGCTGCAAAACGTAGCCTACAGCTTCTACCTAAAGAACTTTGTCATTGTTGACGTGATGGTGCTCTCGTTGGGCTTCTTGCTGCGGGTGGCAGCGGGCGTGGTCGTGGTGGATGTCGCCAACTTCAGCCCGTGGCTCTATGTCTGCGTGACGCTGCTCTCGCTCTTTTTGGGGTTTGGCAAGCGACGCCACGAGATCACCCTGCTGGCCGAGGAGGCAGCCAATCACCGCGCCAGCCTGGAGCAGTACAACCTACAACTGTTGGACCAGTTGATCGGCATTGTGACGACCAGCACCCTGGTGGCCTACACCTTTTACTCCTTCGAGGCGCAGACCGCGCTGGCGGGCGGCGGGCGCATGTTGCTGACCGTGCCCTTTGTCTTCTACTTTATCGCCCGCTATCTCTACTTGATCCACGTGCGCAAGCAGGGCGGCGCGCCGGACGAACTGCTGCTGCAAGACCGCCCGCTCTTGATCAACAGCCTGCTGTGGATGCTGACCGTGACGGCGCTGATTTATGTGTTTTAGCGGCTGACCGCTGGCTATTGACTGCCGGCTTTCAGAGCCAGGGCCGGACACGCTGCCCTGGCTCTCAACTATCTACCAGCCGACTCGTAGGTGCGGTAGGTATGCCACACAGGTGGGTACACCCGAAAGCGTGCGCGCCACAAGTGGTGTAAGCGCGCGGTAAGGATACCGCACCTACAAGAGACTATCAGCCACCAGCCGGTCTACTCCTCCTGCACGAAGGCGGCCCAACGCCCTTCCATGCCGTCTTCGGTGACACCGTAGAAGATACGGATATTCCCGTTCTC
>DATLZJ010000739.1:0-7950 GCA_035574055.1 Caldilineaceae bacterium | reverse complement strand
AGGGGGTTGGCCGCGAGCCACACGTTACGGTTGACCGACCGGCGACCCTTTGACTACGCGTCGTCCACGTCTGATTCATTGCCCAACCCCAATATAGAGTTTGCGCTGGCCGAGCTGGGGGCCGACGCCTCGACCAATCTGTTGGTGCGCGGGATGGATGCGATCGTGCATGTGGCGGAGCCGCTGCCTGGCGAGCCGCCCGCCGAGTATCTGGACACGATGACCCGGCGCACCTATAACCTCTTGATGGCGGCCAGCGCCGAAGGGGTGTCGCGAGTGGTTTATCTGAGCAGCCTGCGCCTGATGGCGGCGTATGGCCCGCAGTACATGGTCACCGAGCGGTGGCGGCCGCGACCCACCACCGATGTCGCCTTGTTGGGCAAGCACCTGGGCGAGATGGTCTGCCGGGAGTTTGCCCGTGAGTTCAAGCTGCATGTGACGGTGCTGCGCCTGGGCGAAGGGATCGAAGCCGGTCCGGCTGCGGAGCGCGCAGGGGCGGGCGCAGGGAGTCTGGGCGAGCCAAACGCACTGCCGCCAATGGCTGTTTCGGCGGCGGATGTAGTGCAAGCCGTAAACCTGGCGCTGGCGCGCGATCTGGGCCGCTGGGCGGTGATCCACATTCAAAGCGAGTTCCCCGGCGCACAGTTCCCTGTGGGCGACGCCAAGCGGCTGCTGGGCTTTGCGCCGTCGAATCCATCTCAGGCAGGCTAGAGCGAAGGTGCTATGCGTGTGTTGATCCTTGGCGGCGCGGGGATGCTTGGCCCGCATGTGATCGCATTGCTTGCGCCCCACTATGACCTGCGGGTCACTGACATTAAGCCGCCGCCCATCGAGTTCCGCGGCGAGTTCCGCACGGTGGACATCGCCGACGGCGCCCAGGTCATGGAGGCAGCCGAGGGGATGGAGGCCATTATCAACCTGTCGGTGCTGCGCCATGACCGGAAGCTGGCCTTTGACGTGAATACGTTGGGTTGTTATCACATGATGGAGGCTGCGGTGCGCCACGGCATCCGGCGGATTATCAACACCGGCCCCCACTTCACCGTCGCCGGGCCAAGCTATGAGCTGTTTGACTACGACATCGGGCCGGACATTCCACCGCAGCCGGGCGTCAACCTGTATGCGATCTCCAAATCGTTGGGACAGGAGATCTGCCGGGTCTACAGCGAACACCATGACCTGTACGTGCAGATGTATCTTTTTTATAACTTCCGGGACCCGGCAGATTTGGACCTTTCACGCGAGATCCGGCCCTTTGGCGTCTCCTGGCAAAACGCCGCCGAGGTCTTTGTACGCGGGCTGGAAATTCCGCTGGAGCAACTGCCTTCGCGCTGCGAAGTCTTCAATGTCTTTACCGATATGCCCCACGGCAAGTTCAACAATGAGAAGGTAAAGCGGATCCTGGGCTGGGAGCCGCGCGGTGACATTGCGGCGCTATGGACCCGCTAGGAAAACCCGAACGAGCAAGCAGGAGGAGATGGGGATGCGATTCGGCGCAGGCAGGTACACCTATGAGGTGATCTCGGAGTGGGCGAAGTTGCCGGCAGGGTGGGAGTGGGGGTGGATTCCTGCCGTCGCCTGTGATTCACAGGACCGGGTCTTTGTCTACTCGCGCAGCGAACACCCGCTGGTCATCTTCGACCGGGATGGCAACTTTCTTGAGGAATGGGGACAGGGGGTATTGCAGGACGCCCACGGCCTCTATATTGACGGCGACGACAATGTCTATTGCACCGAGCGCAACACCCATTGCGTGCATAAGTTCGATAAGCGCGGCAACCTGCTGATGACGCTGGGGACGCCTGGCGTGCAGGGAGCGGAAGACGGGTTGCCCTTTCGTCTGCCGACCGATGTAGGCATTGCCTCCACCGGTGAAATCTTTGTCTCGGATGGGTATGGCAACGCCCGCGTCCATAAGTACACGCCTGATGGCGCGCTGCTCAAGTCCTGGGGCAGTTGGGGGACTGGTCCCGGCCAGTTCGAGCTGTCTCACTGTGTCCGGGTGGACCGCTATGACCGGGTCTGGGTCTGTGACCGCACCAACTGCCGGATTCAGATCTTCGATCTGGAGGGCAATTTCCTGAGCGAGTGGCCGGGGCTGGCTCACCCGGATACGATCTACTTCGACCCGCAGGAAGATGTGGTCTATCTTGCCGAATTGGACCAGCAGGTGAGCATCTACGACTTTGAGCGCAATCTGTTAGCGCAGTGGGGTGGGCGGCAACCCAGCGAGCGGCCGGGCGAGTTTCGCGCCTGCCCCCACGGTATCTGGGCGGACTCCCGTGGGGACCTCTATGTTGGCGAGGTGCAGACCAACGGGCGCTTGCAGAAGTATGTGCGGGTTGGCTAGATGGCGCGGGTCTATCGTGGGGCCGTCGTCGGCGCGGGTAGCGGCGGCAAGTTAAGCCTGAAAGCGCTCGCCCAGTCGCCGCGCTACGAACTGGTCGCCGTGGCGGACCTGCAAGCGGCGGCGCTCGCCTCGGCGAGCGCGCTCTATCCTGGCATCCAGACCTTTGCCGACCACAGGCAGATGCTGGCCGAGTGTGCGCTGGATGTGGTCTGCGTCTCCACCTGGCCGCCAAGCCACCTGGCGATCACGCGCGACGCGCTGGCCGCGGGCCTCAAGGGCATCCTGGTGGAGAAGCCATTGGGCGATACTTGGGCGCATGGCCGCCAGGTGATTGAGGCGGTGCGGGCCGCCCGGCTGCCGATGGTCGTACCGCACGGCCTGCTGGTGGCCGACCATGGGCGCGCGATTCTGGAGCAGGTGGCGCAGGGAGCGATCGGCGCGCTCAAGCTGGTGGAGATCGAGTGTGCGGGGTGGGACATCATCAACGCCGGCATCCACTGGCTCAACTTTGTGGTCTCCCTCTTGCCGCAGGACCCGTTTCGGAGCGTGCTGGCTGTTTGCGACGGCTCAACGCGCACCTACCGGGATGGGATGCAGGTAGAGACGGAAGCGGTGACCTATGCCTACACTGCCGCGGGGGTACGGGTGGTCATGCATACGGGCGACTTGATTCCGGTGGCGCAGCCAGGCGAGGGAACGCTCTTCCGGCTGGCCGGCAGCCACGGGCTGCTGGAGTTCTTCGGCTGGAAGCCGCGCTACCGGCTGGTCAATCCGGAGCACCCTCAGGGAGTGGAGGTCGAGGTAGCAGCCGGACCCAAGTCCAACCATGAACGCTATCTCGACCTCTTGGCTGATCAGATGGACGCCGGCCGCGCCGATTATACCCTGGCCGAGCGGTCGCTGGCGGCGCTGGAGCTATGTGAAGCGGCTTACCTGGCTAGCCATCACCGCTGTGCTGTCACCTTGCCGCTTCAGAGCTTCGTGCCGCCGCCGGTGAGCGATTGGCAGCCGGGCGCTCCCTATTCAGGGACGGGCGGCGGACGGGATGGCCGGCGGCTGGCCCAAATCGCACGCTAGGCGACACTGCTTGACTTGCGCTCTTCGGTGCGGTCAGTGGCCGGCGGCGGCTCATAGGAAAGGGCGGCGATCTCCTCCCGCCAACTTGCATCCATCTTTAACTCGGCAGCAGCCAGAGAAGGCTCTAGCTGTTCGAGGTTGCGCGCGCCGATAATGGGCGCGGTGACGGCAGGATGGGACATGACCCAGGCGACGGCCAACGTCGCCGGATGGACCCCCTTGGCCTGGGCATAACTGGCGAAGCGTTCAGCGATGTCAAAGTACATCTGGTCGCCATATCGTTTCTGGTACATTATGTTGCGCACCAGCCGGCCTTCCGGTGGACGCTGGGTAGCCGTGTACTTGCCGGTGAGCAAACCGCCGCCCAACGGGCTGTAGGGAATGACGCCAAGCCCCTCTGACGCAGCCAAGGGGAGAATCTCGACCTCTGCCTGGCGTTTCACCAGGTTGTACATGGGCTGGATGCACTCGAAGCGCGCCCAGCCATGCAGGGCCGAAATCCCCAGGGCTTTGGCAATCTGCCAGGCTGCCCAGTTGCTGACGGCAGGGTAAAGGATCTTCCCCTGGCGCGTCAGGTCGTCCAGCGCGCGCAAGGTCTCCTCCATCGGTGTGTCCGGGTCAAAATGGTGTAAAAAGTAGAGGTCGAGCCGGTCGGTGTTGAGGCGGCGCAGGCTATGCTCCACCTGGCGCATGATGTGACGGCGCGCCAGGCCGCGGTCGTTGATCCCCGGCCCCATAGCCGAGCAGACCTTGGAGGAGATGACCAACTCGTCGCGTATGCCGGCCATGAGCCGCCCCAGAATCTCCTCAGAACGTCCCTGGCCGTAGGAATTGGCTGTATCGAAGAAATTGACGCCGGCGTCGAGGCAGCGGCTAAAGAGTTGGGCGGCGGTAGGCTCGTCAGCATCGCCGCCGAAGGACATAGTCCCGAAACAGAGGCAGGAGACCTTGACGCCGGTGCGGCCGAGGATACGATAGTTCATCGCGAGCTATGCTCCTTCGCATGTTGATTCCCATGATTGAAAAGGCGGATCAGTTGCGGGGCAATGGTACGGTATAGCAATGACCGGAGTCAAACCAGAGGCAGCCTTTGGTCTTAGCACGAAAAGCAAAGGGAGACGCTATGGTCATTCGAGGTGAGCAGGGGGAGAGGGATGTTTAGAACGATTGTAATGGCGACCGATGGCTCGGCTGCGGTCGAGCGGCTTCTCGTCTACGTCCAACATCTGGCGCGACACAGCGGAGGCCAGGTGATCGTAGTCCACGCTTATGAGCCGCCCACTGTCTATGAGTGGACTGAGAGTTACAAAGAGCTAGCCGCACACTATGATCGGGTCGCCCAAGAGGTGGCGGAGGATGCCGTTGATGCATTGGTGCGGGAGGGTATCCAGGCCACGGCAGATGTGCGGCGGGGACCGGCTGCCGAGGCGATCCTGGAGGCAGCGCGCGTCCACGAGGCAGACCTGATCGTGATGGGCAGCCGCGCTCAGAAGTCGGACAGTATGACCGAAGCCTTGCTGGGCAGCGTCAGCTCGGCGGTGGTACGCTCGACCTACTGCCCGACGCTGCTGGTGCCTTAGCGAGCGGCCCGGTCCGAGAGCAGCCGGTCGGCGGCGGCCATACCGGAGAGGATGACCAGCGGAACGCCGCCACCGGGGTGGACGGAGCCGCCGGCAAAGTAGAGGCCGTCGAGATAGGGGCAACGGTTGGGCGAGCGGCGAAAGGCGTTGCGCGCGGAATTGGAGGAGAGGCCATAGAGCGCGCCGCGCCAGGCGCCCGTTTGGCTCGCCAGCTCAACGGGGGTCAGGCAATGCTCGGCGACGATGTGCCTTTCTAGGTCGAAGCCGTATCGGGCGAGGCCGGCCAGGACCAGGTCGCGGTAACGCAGCCGGTTGGCCGCCCAATCGTAGCGGCCATCCAGCGCAGGGGCATTGACCAGGACGAACCAGTTTTCGCAGCCCGGCGGCGCATGGCTGGGATCGCTCTTGGCCGTGATTGACGCATAAATGGTCGGATCGCTGGGCGGGAGGCCGAGGTCGAACAGCTCCACGAACTCTTGACGATAGTCCCGTCCGAAGAAGATATTATGGTGTGCAAGCGTGGGGTAGGCGGCCTTGACTCCCAAGAGCAGCACATAGGCGGAACAGGAGGTCGGCGCTGTGGCCAGCCGCCGGACCACACGCGGCGGGATGCTGCCGGGGGGTAGGAGGCGCTGGTAGACCGTGGCAACGTCTACATTGGCAACCACGGCGCGAGCTGGGATGAACTCGCCGCCGACTGCCACGCCGGCAACCCGACCATACTCGACGCAGAGGGTCTCAACGGGAGCGGCGGTCTGGATGGTTACGCCTAGCTCGGCGGCTACGCGCTCCAAAGCATGGGCGATTTGGTAGACGCCGCCGCGCGGGTACCAGACGCCGCCGGTCAGCTCCACATGGGCGATGACACTGAGGGTGGCGGGGGCGTGGTAGGGGCTGGCGCCGACGTAGGTGGCAAAGCGACCGAGGAGCTGGCGTAGATGGGCGCTGTGGACATGGCGGGCGATGGCGCGGCTCATGGAGGACCAAGCGCCGATCTTGAGCCAGCTTGCCGGAGGCGCGGCGGCGAAGGTGCGCAGGGACGGCGGCGGCCCATAGAGAAACGCCGGGCCGGTGATCCGATAGACTTCGGCGGCAAAGGCCAGAAAGCGCAGGTAACCAGCGACATCCCGCGGGTCGAGCGCCGCGATCTGCTCGGCCAGGCGGGGCCAATCGCGGGTCATGTCCAGCCGGACGCCATCCGGATAGAAGTAGCGGGTAAGCGGCTCGACCGGAACAAGCTCCAGATACTCCGCCATGCGCTTGCCGGCTCGGGCGAAGAGTTGCTCGAAAACGGGGCGCATGGTGATCACCGAGGGGCCGGTGTCCCAGCGAAAGCCCTGGTCTTCCAGATAGCCCATCTTGCCGCCAACCACAGCTTGCTGCTCAACGAGCATAACCGGCTGTCCCTGGGCGGCGAGGCAGATGGCGGCGCTCAGGCCGCCAATGCCGGCGCCGACCACAACGATGGGCGGTTCAGCGGCTGAGGCCATGGGGCGGCCCCTCAGCCGGGTAGATGCGCCGGCCCTTCCATTGCGGCCCATTGCGGCGCAGGCGCGCCCATAAGGCGCGCAGGGCAATGGCCGCCAGCAGCAATACAGAGATGGGGAGTAGGAGTGAATCCTGCACGCGCTGGCGGGCGGCGGCGGCGGTCAGCGCCCGCACGAGCAGGCCAAGTGCGATCAGTAGAAGGGGCCAGAGCGGCCAAGCGGCGGATGATAGGCGAGCGCCTGCCAGCAGCCAGAGCCACGGCCCTATGAAGAGACCGATGTGAAAGAGCGTAGAAAGCAGCAGGAGCCAGGGTGAGTTGCCATGTCCGGCCAGGATATTTTTCGTGTAGCCATCGAAAGCATCAGACAGGCCGTGATACATCCGGCAGGAAACCAGCCCTGCGCCGTCAGCCATCCGTAGCCGGAGGCCATGCTGCTTGATGCGTTGCGCCAGATGAATGTCCTCTATCACACTGGCGCGCACGGCTCGATGGCCGCCGCTGGCCTTATAGGCGCTGCGGCGGAAGAGAAGACATTGGCCGTTGGCGGCAGCGGCTGCCGGTTTGCCGGCGTCGTGCGCCCAGCGGATGGGGAGATAGGCTAATAGGGCGAAGGTCATCATGGGCACCAGCAGGCGTTCGCCCCAGGTCACGGTGTGCTGGGTGGGCCACACGGTGAGCAGGCCGGCCTGCGTCTCATTCATCTGTTGGATAACGGCGCCCAGGGCCTCCGGCGTCCAATGTACGTCGGCGTCGGTAAAGAGCAGGAGATCATGGCGGGCGAGTTGGGCAAGCTGCCAACAGGCCCAGTTTTTGCCCAGCCAGCCCTGGGGTAGGGGGGCGCCGCTGACAATCTGCACGCGCGCGTCTCCTGCTGTCGCACGGCGGGCGAGCTGGGCCGTCTCGTCGCCGGAGGCGTCGTCCAGCACCCATATCTCAAAGGCTGGATAAGGAGAGGCCAGCAGCGAGCGGAGGGTTGGCCCGATCCGCTCCGCCTCATTGCGCGCGGGGATGAGGACAGAGACGGGAGGGCCGACGGCGGCGATGTGCTGCTCCTCCGCGGGCGCCAGGCGCGGGAAGGAGATGTAGTTATGCAGCGCCGTTGCCAGCATGTAGAGCAGCGCGATGGTGGCGGCAACGGCCAGAAGCGCCGGCGTCATCATGAGTTGTGAGCCATGGGGCGCAACGGGGGACGAGCCAGGTCGGCGCGGTGGGTCCAGGCCAGCAGCGCGCCATTACCCAGCCAGATGGGCAGAAGCACGCGCATCGGCGGGCGCGAGAAGGAATTGCGCTGGCGGGGGGGGATACGCCAGAGGTAGAGAAGCAGCATCATCATCGAGAGGAGCACAGCCCAGCCATTAGCGCCGAAGAGTCTGCTGCCGATCAGCAGGCCCGCGCCTCCGATCGTCGGCCCCTCCCAGGCGGTGAGACTGGCCCAGATGCCGCCGCTGACCGCC
>DATLZJ010000738.1:0-12685 GCA_035574055.1 Caldilineaceae bacterium | reverse complement strand
GACGCCAATGCCCACAAGCTGGCCGGCCAAGTGGTCCCGCTGGCGGCGCACGAGGGGCCGGAGGCAAACTTGGCGCGGATTGCCGCCGCCGCCCACCACTTAGTGGCCGAGGCCGGGCCGGCAGCGGCTGAAGGACGGTTGCTGGGGGCCGGCGTGGGCGCTTCCGGGCTGGTGGATGCGGAGACAGGGGTGAATCTGCTGGCGCCTAACCTAGGCTGGCGTCATGTGCCCCTGCGCCAGCTCATGAGCGACTTGCTGGGCTTGCCGGTGGCGGTAGATAACAACGTGCGCTGTATGGCGCTGGCCGAGAGCCTCTTTGGGGCAGGGCGCCATGCGCGTGTGCTGGCTTATGTCTATGCGCGCGTGGGGGTGGGCGCGGGGCTGGTGGTAGACGGCCAGGTCTACCGCGGGGCCGGCTTTGGCGCAGGCGAGATCGGCCATTGGACCATCGTCCCCAAGGGCGGCGCTCGCTGCCGGTGCGGCAACCACGGCTGCCTGGAAACCTTGATCGGCGAGCCGGTGATCGTCGAGCGGGCGCGAAGTCTGGACCCGTTTGTGGTGGAGCAGAGCCAGGAGCCGCTGAAAGCCATCTTCGACGCAGCCCGCCGCGGCCATACTGCGTTGCGGAGTATGCTGGCGGACCAGGCCTTTTACCTGGGCATCGCGCTGGCGAACCTGGTCAATGTGCTGAATCCCCACATGATCATGTTGGGCGGGTTACTCCATGAGGGCTTTGACCTGCTTCAGCCCCATGTGGAGGCTACCCTGCGCCGCCATGCCTTTGGCGGTTTGGGCGCAGGGGTGACGCTCTGCGCTTCTACCTTTGGTGAGGCCGCGGGCGAGATGGGCGCGGCCGCGCTGGCGCTGGATAGCTTCTTCTTCAGCCAGACCCAAGGCGCTTCCAAAGCTGAGCCTGAGCGAGGAGCATAATGGTTCTATGGACTGCCGGCCTCCCGGCGCTTGTCGTGAGCAGGCTGGTCACTTATCACGCTGATCGCGAGCGTCGTTCTCCTCAGAGCAGGGCAGGTGGGCGATGGGCTTGACTGTGGCATTGGTCGCCCTGGCACGACCGACCTTTGATGTGGCCCTGGCCCAAGAGGTAGCCCGTTCGGTGGCCGAGGGGCTGGCCGGGCAGGGCTGGACTGTGACGGGCACGGGTCCTGCGTTGGTCATGGACGCTGAGGGCGCGGCCCAGGCCGCGGCATCCGTGGCAGAGACTGGGTGTGACCTGCTCCTGCTGCTCCAGGCTTCCTTTGCCGACAGCACCATGGCCGTCGCCGTGGCCCAGGCGGCAGCGCCGGCGGGTATCCCGATCTTGCTGTGGGCGGCGCCCGAGGCGCGGGATGGGGGACGGCTGCGGCTCAACAGCCTGTGCGGGATCAACTTGGCGGCCCATGCGCTCCGGCGCCGGGGGATCGTCTATGACTATGTGCTGGCGTCGCCCACTGACCCGGCGGCATTTGCCAAGGTGGGGACGCTGGCCCAGGCCGGTCATGCGCGCCGCCTGCTGCGTGGCGCGCGCATCGGGCGGATCGGAGAACACCCGGCAGGGTTCGACACCTGCGCCTACGATGCCGCCGATCTGGCGGCGCTCTTTGGCGTGGAGGTCGTGACGTTTCCCCTCTCCGAGACGCTGAACGCCGCGTCCGGCGTGGGGCCGGCCCGGCGCGCGGCCTTTGTCGAGCAGGCAGCGGCGCTGGCCCCGAATGTGGCCGCGCTGGATGCCCAGGCGGTTGCCGGTACCGGCGGCGTCTATGCAGCGTTGCGAGATACAGTGCAAGCGCAGCGCCTGGCTGGGGTCGCGGTGCGCTGCTGGCCGGAGTTCTTCACCGAGCTAGGGTGCGCGGCCTGCGGCGCGATGAGCCTGCTGGCCGAGGCGCATTGCCCGGCAAGTTGTGAGGCCGATGTCAACGGCACGGTGACTTCGTTGTTGCTCCAGAGCCTGACTGGGCAGCCGGCTTTTATTGCCGACTTGGTCTCGATTGACCCCGGCGACGACAGCGGCGTGCTCTGGCACTGCGGTCTTGCGCCGGTGAGCATGGCTGACCCGGATGCCGGCGTCCGCGCCACGGTTCACGGCAACCGCAACTTGCCGCTGCTCTTCGAGTTTCCCCTCAAGCCGGGGCGGGTCACGCTGGCCCGGCTCCACCGCACAGCGGACGAGCGACCGGGGCAGCGTTATGCGTTGGTGATAGGCGGGGGCGAGATGGTGCGAGCGCCCCGTTCATTCGGCGGGACCAGCGGCGTTGTGCGCTTTGACCGGCCTGCTGCCGCCGTCCTCGATACCATCCTGGGCAACGGGTTGGAGCACCACCTCTGTTTGAGCTATGGCGACTGCCGGGATGCGCTCCGCGCCTTTGCGCATCTCACCGGTCTGCCGGTGATCGAGCTGTAACCACACACAACCATCCATACAGAAGCACACAGAAGCGGCTAGAGTCATTCAGCGTTGCGTAAGTCAGGGGGACCCGACATCTCACAAAGCACAAAGTCACAAAGGAGGAACAGATGCGACCAGAAGCAGCAACCCATTGGTCTTACAGCCAGAGGCTCACGCGGCGTTCATTCCTGGCCGCGGCCGGGGGAAGCGCCGCGACGTTGGCGCTGGCGGCTTGTGCGCCCTCGGCTGCGCCCGCGCCGGCAAGCAGCGGCGACTCCGCTGCACCCGCCGCGGCGGAAGCCATTGAGCTGGACTTTTTTGCCTGGGGCGATGCGTCGGACATTCCCGCCTGGGAGCAGCTCGCCAAGGACTACCAGGCGATCAACCCCAATGTGACGGTGAAGCCCTCGCCCACACCGGGCGCCGACTATTACCCCAAGCTCCAGACTCTCTTTGCCGGCGGCTCCCCGCCCCATATCGCCTCCTTCCAGGGCTGGGAGTGGCAGCCCTATGCGGATCAGGGGCTGCTCGCGCCGATTGACGACTTTGTCAACCGCGAGGGGCTGACCGGCCCCTTCCCCGCGGATATTGCCAGCGTGGAGTTGAGCACCAAGCGCAACGGCCAGCTCTACCTCATGCCGCTCCAGTCGGCGACCATGCTCATGTTCTATGCCCGCAAGCACTTTGACGAGGCGGGCATTGACTACCCGACCGACGATTGGACGCTGGAGGATTTCTTGGAGATCGCCCAGCAGTTGACCGACACCAGCGGTGATGTGCGGCGCTGGGGCTACCAGTCCAACGGCATCTGGCCGCGTGATATTCACTGGATTCGCTCGACCGGCGCTCAAGAGTTTGATGAGCTGGTAGACCCGCGGACGGCTATGTTCGACCAGCCGGAGATCATCGAGATCGTCCAGCTCTTTGCCCAAGATGTCTACCACACCCTCCAGATTTCACCGACTCCCGCGGACCTGGAGGGCGACTCCAACACCATCCAGACCGGCAACTGCGCCATGAAGTATGAGGGCGCCTGGTTCTTCCCGCAGCTCAACAGCCCGACATTGCGTGAGGAGGGCAAGCAGGTTGAGTTCGATGTGGTGCTGATGCCCAAGATGGCCGACGAGAGCCGGCCCCACCGCGGCTGGTCTGAGGGCGTGACCATCCCCCAAACGGACCAGGTTGAGGCGGCCTGGGAGTTTGTCGCCTATATGGGCGGTGAGGAGGGACAGAAGACCTACTCGACCATCTCCGGGCGCATTCCCAACGATTTGGCCCTGGTGGAGAGCTTCTGGATTCCGACCATCGAGGAGCGTTTTGAGGTGCGGAACGGCCGGGCCTTCATCGAAGCCTTCCGGCGCTCGGAGGTGGATGTGATCGGGGGCGTCTCGCGCACCCAGATGTGGAATGAGGTGGTCAAGCCGGTCGGCTGGGACCCGATGATCGCCAACAGCGCAACCGCCGCCGAGGTGCTGCCGCAGGTGACCGCGGGTGTGCAGGCGCTGCTGGATGAGTATTGGAGCCGCCAAGGCTAATGGCTCACGGGCCGGCGCAGGGGCCTTGTGCGGCTCGCCCCTGCGTCGGCTGCTGTAGGAGAGGAACTGATGGCAACCCTCGCTGCTGGGCGCGCCCGGCGTCGCGGCCCAACCAAACGCATGGTGCGGGAGTGGATTGACGGCTATCTCTTTGCTGCACCATTCCTGATCGGCTTCTTGGTCTTCATCGCCTTCCCCATGCTCTATTCGGTCTATCTGGTCTTCCAAGACTGGAACCTCTTGGCCCCACCGCGCTATGTGGGGCTGGAGAATATTCGGCGAGTCCTTAGCGACCCGAAGGCCAATCTGAGCCTCTACAACAGCGCCTATTACACCTTCTTTGCCGTGCCTTTGCAGTTGATCATCTCCTTTAGCCTGGCGCTGGCCCTCACCCAGCGGATTCGTTTCCGCGACCTATACCGGGCCGGCTTTTATATGCCTATCATCGTGCCCATCGTGGCGACGGCAGTGGTCTGGCAGCGGGTCTTCCATCCGGAGTTCGGCATCCTCAACGAGGTGTTGGGCTGGTTCGGCATTCCACCGCAGCAATGGCTCTTTCAGCCGGCCCTGGCGAAGCCGGCCATGATCTTCATGTCGCTCTGGATGATCGGGCGGCAGATGGTGATTTTTATCGCTGGGCTGGGCAACATTCCGGATTCGCTCAAGGAGGCGGCCAGCCTGGACGGCGCAGGGGCGTGGGGCCGGCTCTGGCATGTGACCATCCCCCTGATGACGCCCCTGATCTTCTTCAACATGATCATCGCCATCATCAACTCCTTCCAGACCTTCACCAACGTGATGATCATGACCGAAGGGGGGCCGCAGGACGCCACGCTCTTTGCCGTGCTCAATATCTACCGCAATGCCTTCCAATACTTTAGAATGGGATATGCATCGGCGCTCGCCTGGGAGTTCTTTATCATTATTGTGGCCTTTACCTTCATTCAATTCTACTTCTCGCGGCGGTGGGTCTATTATGAGGAAGGGTGAGGTAGGGTAGGCCATGCAATCAGAGGCGCAAGTCCGTTTGGGACAGAACACAACTTTCCAGGCGCACGCCCGCTCCTCCCGGCTGTGGACGCGCGTCTGGCTGGTGGGCCTCCAGCTCCTGATGACGGTGCTGCTGGTCAGCTTTCTGGTGCCCACTTTTTGGATGATCTCGTCGTCGCTCAAGCCTTCGACCGAGGTCTTTGTCCACCCCATCCAGTGGCTGCCGCGTGAGCCGCGCTGGCGCAACTACGCCGACGCCTTTGCATTGCTGCCGCTGACGACTTTCATGGTCAACACCCTGATCATTGTCTTTTGGGCCGTGTTGGGCACGGTCATCTCGTCGGCGATGGTGGCCTACTCCTTTGCCCGGCTGCGCTGGCCGGGGCGAGACGCGTGGTTTGCGCTGCTGCTGGCGACCATGATGCTGCCCGATGTGGTGACGTTGGTGCCCCGCTTTGTGCTCTTCAAGGAGCTGAACTGGCTGGATACGCTCCTGCCGCTTATTGTGCCCTACTGGACCGGCCTGAGCGCCGTCTATGTCTTTCTCATGCGCCAGTTCTTCCGGGGCATCCCCAGCGAGCTAGACGACGCGGCCTCGATAGACGGCGCAAGCCGGCTGCGGGTGCTTTTACAGATTTTGCTGCCCCTTTCCAAGCCGGTGCTGGCGACGGTGGCGGTCTTTGCCCTGCTCCAGCACTACAACGACTACATCAACCCGCTCATCTATATCCGCTCGATGGAAAATTGGCCGATGGCGTTGGGGCTGCAAGCCTATAACGACGCCTATGCCAAGAACTGGGAAATTGTCTTTGCCGCCAGCACGGTCATGGTCGCGCCCATGGTGATCATTTTCCTCTTTGCCCAGCGCTTCTTTGTCCAGGGCATCGCCATGACCGGCTTTGGCGGTAGGTAAGCACAGGAGATGCGCCCATGTCCGACAGGTCCGAAACCACGCTCACCCATGTTTGGGTAGAGGCCCCTTTTCTCTCCGATGCGCTGTCGGGGCTGCCCCCAGGGGTGACGGTGCTGCATGCCGAGCCGGGACCCGACCCGCTGGCAAATGCGCTGCCCGCACAAGGCATCCTCGCCTCATCCATCATCCGCTACAACGCCGAGGTCTTCCGGCGGCTGCCTAACCTGCGTATGGTCCAGCGCACGGGCATCGGCGTGGACAATGTGGACCTGGCAGACGCGACGGAGTTTGGCATCGTGGTCTGCAATACGCCTGATGGGCCGACCGAATCCACCGCCGAGCATACGGTGGCGATGCTGCTCAACCTGGCGAAGCGCATCAAGCAGGGCAATGACAACCTCGCGGCAGGCAAGTGGGGACCACGCAATGCCCCACTCGTCGGCGTCGAGGTGCGCGGGCGAACGCTCGGGCTGGTGGGGTTGGGCCGCATCGGCAAGCGGGTGGCGCAGATCTGCCGGGATGGGTTGGGGATGCGGGTTGTCGCCTGCGACCCCTATGTGACGCCGGAACAGGCCGCCCAGCTCGGTGTGACGCTGCTTGACCTGGACAGCGTGATCGCCCAGGCCGACTTCCTCAGCCTGCATGTGCCGTCTACGCCGGAGACCTATCACCTGATGGACCGCCAGCGCATCGCCCAGATGAAAGACGGCGCGTTCCTGCTGAACCTGGCCCGCGGCCCGCTGGTGGACGCCGAGGCGCTGGTGGAAGCGGTGGACTCCGGCAAGCTGGCCGGCGCGGGGCTGGATGTTTTCGACCCGGAGCCGTTGCCGGTGGATTCCGTCTTGCGCAACCACCCCTTGATCGTCGCCACCCCCCACAGCGCGGGCGTTACGGTTGAGGGGCGGGAACGGATCGAGCGCATGGCCGTGGAACGGTTGGTCGCCTTCTTTGCCGGCCAGCGCCCGCCAGATGTGGTCAATGGGGAGGTATACGAGCGCATGATGCAGGGGACGCGCTAGGCGTTCAGCCGGCAGCGCCGGCTGCCTGTATTACTGCCTTTACAGGGTCTTTGCGGCGTGTTCTCGCTCATAACATCGAGAACACAGCTTCTGTTCCCGATGTCAGGTGATAGAGCGTAGGTGCGGTATCCTACCGCACGGGCTTTCTGGCGGCGCATGTGCCCAGGCGCCCGCAAAACGCCGCCGCACCTCTTTTTTGGTGGTGGTCACAAGCGCAGGCCGTTGGGCGAGATGCTGCCATAGCCGGCCCGCTATCGTGTACAACTCGGCTGCAACCAGGCAACGAGCCGGCGCCTCCCTTCTTCATCTCTCTCTTCTTCATCTCTTCCCTATGCACGTGGACACTAGCGGACCACGCCCAGTTGGGCGATTGGCTGCTGGACGTGATGTGTACGTGATGTCTTTCAGGAGCGTGCGGTAGGATACCGCACCTACGGTGAGGCCGCATCCGCCTCTGCCTGAGCCTTGCCGGCGCGTGCGCGCCACGAGTGGCGCCGAATACCGCCCCTACGACTGTTCACGAAGCGCCTCTTTTTTTGTTCACGAGATTATGACACTTTTCACGGCGCAAAAGTGAGAGTAACTTTCCATAAGCTGTGTCCGTCTTCATGATCAACCTGACTGGATTCTCTTTGGGTTGATGGAAGAAATGATTGCCAGTTTTGCGTGAGGCAGGCTGGCGCTATCTGGAGGACGCAGAGGAACATGATGGCTGCCGCAAAGGCCCAAGACCCCGCCGACCGGGCAAAGGCCCCTGCCCGGCTGCTGGCAATTTCTGATGCAGATGCATCTGTCATCCGTTTTGTGCTCCACTTTGCCGCCCCTGCCGATGACGAGGCGCCCCTCTTGGCGCCCGCCCGGTTGGAGGTGAGCGACGGGCGTGAGCTGGAGCTGGGTATGCTCTCCGGCCCAACGGCTGAGACCTGGACGAGCGCGCGGGAGCTGGAGGTCGCCACCCTGGACGCGCCGGGCGGCCAGGCGCTGGCCGCGACCCTGGTCTGGGGGGTGCGCCAGATTGTGTCCGAAAGCTACCCGCCGCGCGGGGAGCCGGGTGAAGACCAGGCCCAGCGCCGCCCTACGGTGACGCTGCTCCGGGCGCGCAGCCTGAATGAGCAGTTGGCGCTGGCCGTGGAGCTAGAGGTGGAGGCGCTGGGGGCCGAGCAGCGGGTGCGGGTTGACGGCGGCGCAGGCAATGTCCACTGGCTGGCGCCCGCCGGTCAAGACGCGGGCCGCAAGCTCGAGCTGACCTTTTGTTACACCAAGCCCGGCCCCTATACCCTCAGCGTTGACCTGCTGGACCAGGACGGCTATTGGGTGGAGACCCTGCACGCCCAGACATTTGAGCTGTCCAGCTTGGCCGGCGACCCATCGCCGGCGACCGCGGCAGGTGAGCCGTCCGCGCCGGCGGTTGCCCTGGAGGAGGTGGGCGAGCCATCCGCGTCCACGCCGTGGCTGCCCTTCCGCTATGCTCGCCCGCTGTGGGCCTGGGCGCGGACTTACACCAGGGCCGGCGGCACGGTGGTCTCTCGTTACCTCGCCCTGGGCACCTACCTGGCCGTGCGCCAGGAGGTCATGGCCGGCGGCCAGCTCTGGTACCAGACCGGCTCCTACGACTGGATTCCCGCCAGCAGCGTGGCCTTTCTCACTCCTTCCGAGCTACGCGGTGTGCAGCTCAACGGCGATAGACCCGACCCGGAGCCGGAACCTGAGCCGGAGCCTGGGCCGACGCGCAAAGGCGTGGTGACGGCCAACGCGCTCAATGTCCGCAGTGGGCCGGGGGTGCAAAACCCGGTAGTGGACCACCTGCGCTATGGCGCGCAAGTCACCATCTATGAAGAGGCGGTCGTTTCCGGCGCGACTTGGTACCGGATCGGCGCCAACCGCTGGGTGCATAGCGGCTGGATCAGGCTGATCGAAGCGGACTTTGCGTCGCCTCCCGCGCTGCGCCGGGGGCTGGTCATCGCCGATGTGCTCAACGTGCGGGCGCGGCCCGGCGTTGGCCCAGATAATCCACCGGTGGACCGGCTGCTGCGCGGCGCGCAGGTCCACATTTATGAGGAGGCGCTGGTCGGCGGGGCCATCTGGTATCGAATCGGCGTCAACCGCTGGGTGCATGGAAGCTGGATTCAGCTCCTGGCCGACGATGATGAGCTTCAGCTTGCCATCTGCCCCTCGCCTGCCGCCGACGCCGTCCAGCCGGCGCTGCCGGTGGGCTGGGTGGTCAGCTCGTCCCTCAAGGTGCGCGCCCAACCGGGCGTTAGCGCCGACAACCCGGTGGTCGGCGAGGTCTTCCACAACCAGGCGCTCAACATCCTGGAGACGCGCACGGTGGCGGGTCAGCGCTGGTATCGCATCGGCCCGGACCGCTGGGTATTAGGCAGCAATGTGGGGGTGGCGCGCTTCCGGGCGCGGCCCTCAGCCATCAAAGCCGGCGAACTGTGGGTGGGGGTGAACCTGCGCGAGCAGACGGTGGTCGCCTATGAGGGCGACCAGCCGGTCTATGCTGCGCTGGCCGCCACCGGGATGTCGCGCACGCCGACTGTCCAGGGCATTTTTCGCACCTGGTGGCGGTTGGTCTCGCGCAAGATGTCCGGCGGCTCGGCAGCGACGGGCGGGTACTATTATCTGGAAGAGGTGCCGTGGACTTTATATTTCTACAGCGGGTATGCCTTGCACGCTGCCTATTGGCACGATGCCTTTGGGCGCCCGCGCAGCCACGGCTGTGTCAACCTCAGCCCGTATGATGCCTGGTGGATCTTCAAGTGGAGCGAGGCAGGCGGGCCAAAAAGCCCGGCTGTTTACGTCTACTGGGAGTAGCGCACCGGGCGCCGCGCGGCGCAGAGAGGGGGCGGATGCACTGTATCCGCCCCCTCTCTCATTGTCCCTCTTTTCTTGCGCGTCTACCCGCCGTTAGCGTGGGTGGAGCCTGCCACGCCACGAGGGCGGTCGGCGATGATGGGCGCGGCGCTCCAGCCAAACAATAAGCGCCGTGAGACCCAGCGCCGCAGCCAGCAGCAGCACCGCCGTCCAGACCTGGTTGAGCAGATCGGGCGCCGCCACCAGGATGGCGCCCAGCAACAACATCATCAGGCCGGAGAGGAGCTTGAGCACTCGCCCCTCCTCCTCGCTCAGCTTGCGCGCCCCGAATTTGAGGCTGAAGAGCGCGACGATTGCCAGCAGCGGCAGAATATAGACCACGTTGTAGGCGGCCAGATAGCCGTAGTAGACGCCAGGGGGCAGCTCGCGCAGCGTCAGGGCGCGGGTGTAAACCATCGGGAAGCCGGCGGTGCAGAGCAGCTCATAGCTATTAGCGGCGAGAGCAAGCGCCACCGTCCCGGCGACCAGGGCGGGCGTACTACCTGCCTGGATCAGCCCGCGCATGCGCCGGTAGAGGCCGGGCTTGGCCCGCTCCGGAATGGAGAGCGAGACGCCCTGTTTGAACCAGAAGTAGTCCTTGATATTGACCAGGGCGATGACGATGGCGACCACGCCTGCGACCACGGTGAGGAAGGCCAGCTCACCGGCCCACAGAAAGACGTTGAGCCAGGCGGCCATGAAGACAAAGTAGACCAGGCCGGAGAAGAGGACGAAGATGCCGCCCACCAGCAGCATCCGGCGTCTGTTTTGGGCGTGAACCATCAGGCTGAGCAGGAAGAGGAGGACGAAAAAGGCGCAGGGGTTGAAGGCATCCAGCCCGGCCAGAGTGACGGTCATGAGCGGCAGCGAGAGCCGGCTCGCGTCCAGCGTACCGAGCAGCGGCAGCGAGACGGTGTTGAGCGCCGGCGTGGTATCTGGGAGCGGGGCAGGCGGCTCAGGCGCAACCGATCCGGCCGATGCACCTGACTCTGCCGGTGCAGCCGCCGCTGGGGCCGCCGGCTGGGCGCTTTGTGCGGCCCGGAGGTCGGCGTAGCAGGCGGAGAGCGCCTCTACCAGCGCCTGGCCTGTGGTGTCGGCGTGGTCATAGCCGGTCGCCATGACGCCACAGAAGAAGAACGCGGGCACATAGAGGGCTTGTTGGCCCAAGGCTAGGGCCATGCGCTCATATTGCATGGCGTTTTCAGGGTGTTGGGTCAGCTCCAGGCTGTGCAGTTGGAGCCACGGGAACTGGGCCGGCAGCGCCTCCACAAAGGGGCGCGCCTCCCGGCAGTGCGGGCAGGTCTCGGACCAAAAGAAGTAGAGGTGGAGTTGGGGCTGCCCATCGGGCGCTGTGCTTGTCCAGACGATATCCTGGCGCTGGGTTTGCTGGTTTTGGCGCTCCTGGGTTTGGGCAAGCGCCGGCGCGGGTGAGAGCAGGCTCGCCGCCATGAGCATGGGCAACAGGAGGGCGAGCCATCGTCGTTTCATGGTTTGTCCTTTCGGCGTTCGACAAAGTCAGCGATGACCGCTTGGAGGGTAGGTTGGCGGGCGGGCGCGGCGGTCTCGCGCAGCTCATAGCGGACACGCACGATGGGCTTGTCGCTCTTCAGTAGGCGGCTGAGGTCTACAGGCGTGGCGGAGACGATCAGGTCGGCAGGAGTGCGGCTCAGGCTGGCGGCCAAGTCTTCGAGCTGCCCTGCGCCATAGCCCAGCGCGGGAAGGACCGGCCCCATGTGCGGATAGTCCTGGTAGGCCTGGCGGAGCGCGCCGACGGCATAGGGGCGTGGGTCCACCGGCGTAGCGCCATAGCGACGCGCGGCCAGCAGACCGGCGCCGTAGGCCAGCTCGCCGTGGGTGAGGGTCGGCCCATCTTCGACAACCACTACTTGCTTGCCGCGCAGCTGCTCCGGCTCGTCAACGATCAAGGGGCTTTCCGCCTCGACCACCACCGCGGTTGGGTTGTCCTCGGCGATGATGCGCCGGGCCTCCTCTATCTCTTCGGGGGCGGCGCTGTCCACTTTATTGAGCACCACCACATCGGCCAGCCGCACATTGACTGCGCCGGGATAGTAGCTGCGCATGTGCGCGGCGCGCTGGGGGTCGGCGACGGTGATGTGCAGATCGGGGACAAAGAAGGGCAGGTCGTTGTTGCCGCCGTCCCAGACCAGGACGGTGGCCTCAGCTTGGGCGGCGGCCAGGATACGCGCGTAATCCACCCCGGCGTAGACCACAACCCCGGCCTCCAGGTGCGGCTCATACTCTTCCCGCTCCTCAAGCGTGACATTGGCTTGGTCCAGGTCTTCGCGGGTCGCGAAGCGTTGGACGGCCTGGGCCGCCAGGTCGCCGTAGGGCATAGGATGGCGCACCACCACCGGACGTTCGCCTGCGGCGCGCAGCAACGCAACCACCCGGCGGCTGGTCTGGCTTTTGCCTGCGCCGGTGCGCGCGGCGCAAACGGCGATGACCGGCACGGGAGCCTTGAGCATGGTGCGGCGGGGGCCGAGCAGCCAGAAATCCGCGCCCGCGGCGAGGGCGACCGTGGCGCGCTGCATGACATAGGCGTCGCTTACATCGCTGTAGCTGAAGACGACGATGCCGGCCTGATGGCGGGTGATGAGGTCGCTTAAGTCGGCCTCTGGCTCAATCGGGATGCCGTTGGGATAGCGGGGACCGGCCAGGACTGGCGGGTAGCGCCGCCCGGCGATGTTTGGAATCTGGGTCGCGGTGAAGGCGACAACTTCATAGGCCGGGTCGTCGCGAAAGACGACGTTGAAGTTGTGGAAGTCCCGTCCTGCTGCCCCCAAAATGATGACTCGCTGCGCCATACCGGCATTTGCCTCCTTCGGCCTTCTCTCCAGTGTACAAAAAAGACTCTCCACCTAGCCTGGGCTACTGGAGAGTCTTTGGGCCGGACGACGGAGGAGGGCGGGGCCTGGTCAGGTGACTAGGCGGGCGCGCCCTTATGGATGGTTGACGCTCTTGACGGTATTGG
>DATLZJ010000737.1:0-9138 GCA_035574055.1 Caldilineaceae bacterium | reverse complement strand
CGGCGATCAGGCCCCGGTTGAGCAAGAGCGCCGGCGAAGGTGGGCCTGCGACCACAAGGGCATCGCCGCCCGCGCCGCCCTTGCCGGTGGTGTTGGGCGGTGGGACATTGCCGCCGTCTCCGGCGATGATCTGGCCGTTGTTGACAATGTTCTGGCCGAAGACCAGCATCGCGCCGCCGTCGCCCGCATCAACGCCGTTGCCGCCGTCCGCGCCGTCGCCCGACCGGATTACGCCGTTGTTGAGCAGGGCGCCTACCTGTACCTCCACGCTACAGCCGGATTCGCCCAATTGGCTGGCGTCGTCGCCGCGGATCAGCCCGCTGTTCTCCAGGGTGTCGCTGATCTCGAGCCG
The DNA here is from genome assembly GCA_035574055.1 of Caldilineaceae bacterium. Taxonomy (GTDB): domain Bacteria; phylum Chloroflexota; class Anaerolineae; order Caldilineales; family Caldilineaceae; genus QEUY01. Next base: position 8,786 of record DATLZJ010000737.1, on the reverse strand, counting down.
CATGGCTTGCCCCTCTAGGCAGTGAAGCAGGAGGGTCCCCTGATTGATCAGCCCGGTCAGGACAATCGGGTTGTTGGAGCGGCCGTCCACATCGAGGGTGATGCCTTCGGGCACTAGGGCAATATCGGTCGGGTTGGGCACGCGGCTTGGCTGCCAAGTGGCCGGGTCATTCCAGTTGCCGCTGCGGATCGCCCGGATGGTGGGGCCGCGCGCCGAAAGCGTGGCCTCACGGGTATCCACAGCCGTGGCGGTGAGGCCGGTATGGGTCGTGGCCTCCAGGCTGCTGTTGAGCGGGCCGCTGTAGCCCGGCTCGACCACGGCGACGACCGTCTGCCGCCAGACTGCGCCTGCCGGGAGTTGGACGCCGGTCCAAATTTGAGGGGCGCCGGGGGCGATGAGCGGGCGGCCATTGCCGGCGACCGGCGGGTGATCGGTGATGGCGACGGTAAAATCTACGTTGCCGGCATTGGTGAGCACTAGCGTATAGGTCAATGTCTGGCCGGTCAGGGCCGGGGCCGGCGTCCCGCGCTTGGCGGCCAGTAGACTGGGCGCAGCCACAGGCACGGTCACCGTATAGACGGCGGCGGCGCCTTCGGGGCTAGAGGCGCGGAAGACGGCGACTAGCTGGCCTGTGGCCGCCGGGTCCACCGCACCTACCAGCGATTTGGTCCAGATATCGCCCGGCCCCAGCGGCTGTGGGTTGAAGGTCAACGCATCGGCGGTCGAGACCAACGCCGGCAGGATCGCCTCGACCGTCGGATGGACGGGACGGTTGCCGATATTGGTCAGCCGGACTTGATAAGTGAGCTGGCCGCCCGGCGGGGCAGGCGAGGGCGATGCCTCGGCCACAAGCTGCAACGCGTGGTCAGGGCGCTGGACGGTGATGGTCGCGGCGGCCTCCTGGCTGATGCCCTGGGCTGTGTTGACGGTTACTTTGGGCCGCAAGACGCCGGTAAAGCCGGGGTTGACCGTGGCCTGGATGGTCTGGATGAAGTCGTCGCCGCGCGCGATGCGCGCCGTAAAGGTGAGCGTTCCGGTGGGCGTCATCTCCGGCGGGAGCTGGGCGACAATGGTGGCGTCTATATCTACGTTGCCCTGGTTGATAACGCGCACGACAAACTCGAAGGGCGCGCCGGAGACCACCGGGTCGGGCGTTGTCTGGAGGCTGATTGCCAATCCTAAAAAGACAAACTCGTCCGCGCCGATGTCAAAGCCGTTATCGGCTGGGCGGGTGTGGCCGTCAAAGTCCACAGTCACACCCGCGTCAATGCCCAAGTCGCGCGCCGGGCTGTTGTTGCGCAGGTGGTAATCGTCTTGACTGGGGTCCACAAAGGAGGGCGCGGCGCGGACGTTGCCGGCCTGCTCTTCGACAACGCCCGCGCCGCCCCATTCACGCTGGTTGTTGTGGAGCAAATTGGCCTGGAGCGTCACCTTATTGCCCGGCGTGACAGTGATGGCCGTCCCGTGGTCCACGAGGATGTTATTGATCAGGGTCAGGTTGGAGGGCGAAACGCCGAGGTCGGTGACGAAGAGGCCGCTGCCGTCGCCGCCGGTATTGGCCGCTAGGGTGTTGTGGCGCAGCCGCGGTGAGGCGCTGAGGGCGTAGAGCGCCGCCGCCTGTACCTGGCTGCCGTTTTTGGCGATGACATTGTTGAGCAGTTCCGGCGTCCCGCCATGAATGTAGAGGCCGCCGCCGATGCCCGCGCTGTTGGCGATGAGCACGTTGCCGTCCACCAGCGCGTTGCTGCCGGAAAGGTAGAGGCCGCCCGCATTCTGGCCGGTGTTGGCGCTGATGCGGTTGCGAATGAGCTGGGGCGCGGCCCCATCCACATAGATGCCGCCTGCCGCCTGGGCGGTGTTGGTCGTCACCTGGTTCTCGCGCAGGGTGGCGGCGCTGCTCTCCAGGAAAAGACCGCCGCCGGCGGCGATGACCACGTTCTGCGCGATCCGGTTGCGTTCCAGCACCGGCTGGCTAAAGCTGAGGAAGAGGCCGCCGCCGTCGTCGGCCTGGTTGTTGAGCAGGGTGTTGTCGCGCAGGACCGCGTTGCTGTTGCGGAGGAAGACCGCGCCGCCCTTGATGCCTTTGTTTGCCTCCAGGGTGCTGCTGGTCAAGCTGGCGGAGGTGGCCTGGAGGAAGACGCCGCCGCCGTAGTAGGCGTTGCCGCCGGTCACGGTTAGGTTGCGCAAGGTGGGATTGGCGTTGCGCACATAGATGATCCCACCGGCGTCGAGACCGCCCGGCCCGCCGCCCATGCCCTTGGCATCGCCGTTCGCCAGGTTGAGGTGTTCGATCACCGGGTTGAAGCCTGCTGCCACGTAGATCACCCGCCCCAGCCCCATGGCGTCCAGGAAAGTGGGCTGGGTCAGCGGGTAGGAGACGAGCCAGTTGGTGGGGGTATAGCCGCCGCGCACGGTGATGTTCTTGTTGATGTAAGCAAGCTGGGAAAGACCGGCCCGCACCTCAGCTCCGGCGCAGGCGCCGGAGATACGCACTTCGTCGCCCGGCTGGGCCGCATCTATGGCAAGCTGGACCTTGTTGAAGACGATCTCCAGATTGCTGGAGGCGACCGCAGCGCAGTCGGCCAACAGCTCATCGGCCCCAAGTTCCGGACCACTGCCTTGGGGCCGGCCTTCGCCGTCAATATCGCGGCTGACCTCGGTGGAGATGCCTACGCCCACGGCCTTTGAGCTTTTGGTGATGTGGATGCCGTCGGCCTGGAAATTGGCCTGGCCGAAGAAGTTCAGATTGGCGGCGCCGGTGATGATGGCGCCTGCGCCTAGCGCCCAGTTGCGCTGGTTGTTGTCCCAAAGGGTCGCTTCCAGGGTGACAGTATTGCCCTGGGAGGCGCGCACGGCCAGCGTCTGGCCGGCGAGGATGGTGTTGATCAGGGTCACGGTGCTGGGCGCGTTGTCCAGCTTTTCGGCGGCGATGCCGGTGCCGTCGCCACCGTTGTTGCGGGCGATGGTGGTGTGGACGAGCGTGGGGTTGGAGCCGGCCACGTAGACGCCGCTGCCGGTCGCGCCAGCCTGGTTATCTACCAGCGCGTTGCTGCCCAGGGAAGCATGGCTGCGGCGGACGATGGCAAGGCCGCCGCCCCGCTCGCCTGCGCGGTTGCCGCGCAGGATGTTGCGGCTTAAGCTGGCCGTGCTCTCGTCCAGGTAGAGGCCGCCGCCGCTGCTGCCGGCCTGGTTCTCGACGATTTGGTGGTCGGCCAAAGGAATATTGCTCAGGCGAATGTAGAGGCCGCCGCCGTTGCGCGTGGCCTGGTTGTTGCGGATGTCCACCTTATCGAAGCTGGCCGTATTGGAGCGGAAGATGTAGAGGCCGCCGCCGTCGGTGGCGCGGTTGGCGCGCGCCGTGTCTTCCTGAAGGATGGCCCCGCTCTCGTCCAGATAGAGGCCGCCGCCATGTAGGGCGGCAATGTTGGCGTCTACAATGTTTTTGGTGAAGCGTGCGCCGCTTAACTTGACATAAACTCCGCCGCCGCTGCCCTGGACGGTGGTGTTCTCGGTGATCGTGTTTTCTTCCAGGCTGGCGTTGCTCAATTTCAGGTAGAGGCCGCCGCCGTCGTTGAGCGCGCTGTTCTGGCGGAAGCTGTTCTTCTGAATAAAGGCATTGCTAAAGGAGAAAAGATAGGCGCCGCCGCCATCGTCGGCCCGGTTGTTGGTGACCGTGTTCCCCCCAAGAAGGGCATTGCTGGACTCTAGATAGAAGCCGCCGCCGCCATCGTTCTCGCCCGTCCCATTGGCAAGGTTGAGGCGGATGGTGTTGCCCCGGATCGCGCTTTTGCTGGTGTTGAGCAGGTAAAAGCCGCCGCCGGACTGGTTGGCGATGTTCTCCGTCACCTGGTTGTTCTCCACACTGGCGTCGGCCTCGTCCATAAAGAAGCCGCCGCCGGCGATGGCCTGGTTGCTCTGCACCACGTTCTGCGTGATCCGGGCCGGGCCGGTCTCCAGATAAAAGCCGCCGCCCCGCCCAAAGCCGGGCTGGTTGAGCAGCGCCTTGTTGTCGGTGACGGTGTTGCCCTGGATTTGCGCCTCGCTGCCGGTGACAAAGAGGCCGGCGCCGTTGCCGGCGACGTTGGCGGTGATGGTGTTGCTGATGACGTTAGCGTTGCTGGCGTCGAGGTAGAGGCCGCCGCCGGCCAGGGTGGCGCTGCTGTCGCCATTGGCGTTGATGCGGTTAAGCCGCAGCGTCGCCGCGCTGCGCTCCAGGTAGAGACCTGCGCCGCGGGGGGCTTGATTGCCCTCGATCACGATATTGGCGATGGTCACCTCATCGCTTTGGTCCAAATAGAAGCCGCCGCCCCGTTCGTTCGCCCGGTTGTTGCGCACCGTCACCTCGCCCAGCTCCAGGGTCGAGGAGATCATATAGATGCCGCCGCCGTAGTCGGCGCTGCTGTCGGCAATGATCACATCGGTGATGACCGCGCCGGCGTGGTCAATGTAGATGGCGCCGCCGGCGTCAAAGAGGTTGCCCTCAGGCCCGCGCAGCCCGGCGGCGTTGCCGTTCTTGAGCTGCAGCCCCGACAGCACCGGCTTGACCTCGATGGGCTTGCCGTCCTCGTCCACACGCTTTTCGTCCAGGATGGTGGGGTTGACGTCGGGGTGCGGCTCCTCCCAGTCGTGGTCGGTGTAGAGGCCGTCGGTGACGTCGTTGTCGGTGGTGAAGCGGTAATAGCCGCCCTGGATCGTTACGGTCTTGGTGATAAAGCCGAGCTGTTTCTGTCCCTGGCGCGTGTCGTGGATGGTATAGACGCCGCCGGCCATCTTGATCAGGTCGCCCTCGCGTGCGGCGTCAATGGCGTCTTGAAGCGTAGCGCAGGGGTTGAGATAGTTGCGACAGAAGTTGCTGCCGTCGTCGCTGCCGCCGGGCGCGACATAGCGCACGCCGATGGCCGGATATTCGTCGGCGCCCATGTCGGCGATGTCGGCTTGGGGGCGCTGCTGGCCGTCAATATCCACCGCGATGCCGGTGTTCTTACCGGTATTATAGGCCGCCGAGATACGCTTGATGTGAAAGCCGTCGTCTTTGAAGGCCGGGTCGCCTGTCAGGTCGTTGGCTGTGGGGGCGGATGCGCCGACGCCGGAGGCGCTGGTGTTGCTCCCGTTCTGGTACCACAGGGTATAGTTGAGGTCCGCCTTGGGTACATAGAAGACCGGGAAGGGGATGGGGACGACCACGATGATGGGCACCGGGATCATCATCACATAGGGCAGCACCTCCGTCTCTACCCGGACGCCGGCGCCGCTGTTGAAGGCGAAGATGTTGGCGACCAGCTCGGCATAGCTCTCGCCATAGAGGTGGACAACGCTGCTGCCGCCATTGTGGGCGAAGGTATTGTGCTGCATGACGAGCTTGGGCGGGTCGGGCTGGGGCTGGCCGAGCAGAATGGGCATCAGAAAGTCGGGAATGGTGAAGGGAAAGACGAAGATTTTGAAGGTATCCGGTTTCAGATGGACGTAGATGGCGCTGCCCTTGGCGGCCTGGTTGAAGCCAAAGAAGTTGCCATTGATCTTGGCGTCGGCGCTGCCGTTGAAGATATGGATGGCGCCGCCGTCGCCGGCGGATGTGTTGTGAGTGATCTGATTGTACTCAATGATCAGGTCGCTGCGCTGGGCATAGATCGCGCCGCCGCCGCCCGCGGTGTTGGCGAGGACAATGACCGGAATGATCGTCGCGCTGCCGGTAGCCTGGTTGTTGCGGATGATGCTGCTGGAGATGGAGCCGGGGCTGTTGTCGGCGAAGAGCGCGCCGCCTGCCTGGGCCGTGTTGTTTTCCAGGGTGCTGCCGGTGATGGAGGCTTTGCTCTCGTCAAAGTTGACGCCGCCGCCGCCGCCCACTGAAAGGCGCACGTTGAAGCCGGCGACTTCGAGATAGCGGGCTGTGCCGGTGGCGCGGTTGTTGCTGATGGTCGAGTTGATGACCTTGGCCTCGCTTTTGCGCAAGTAGAGGCCGCCGCCGGCTTGGGCCGTGTTGTTGCGAATGATGACGTTGATCAACTCCGGCGAGCTGTTGTTGGCGTAGAGGCCGCCGCCCCCTTCTCCGGCGCTATTGGCTTCGATGATGCTATCGCGAAGGGTCGGGGTGGTCAGCTTGTCCACAAAGACGCCGCCGCCGTAGTCGGGGCTGTTGCCGCCTGTGACGCGGATGTTCCTGAGGGTAGCCTTGGCATCCTTGATGAAGAGCACGCCGCCGGCGGCTTTGCCCGACGGGCCGTCGCTGGTGCCCGCGGCGCTACCGTTACGCAGGATCAGGTTCTCCACGGTGGGGGCGATGTCCCCGCGAATCTCCATGACTCGCCCGGCGCCGGCGCTGTCCAGGGTGGTGGGGAAGGCGCTGGGGTTTAGGGTGGTCATTGAGAAGTCCCAACCGCCCTGCAGGGTCAGCTTCTTGTTGATGACGACGCCGCCGCCACAGTAGCCGGCGACGCGGATGGTGTCGGGGGTATCGTCGAAGTCGTTGACGGCATTGACCGCGGCCTGGAGCGACGGGTAGTCGGCCCCCTGGTACTGGATGCGGCAGCGTTGCAGCCGGGTGATGACCTTTTGTTGGGTGTCGCTGGCGGCAAAGTTGGGCGAGCTGACGTTGACGGTGGTCTCCATCTCAATGAAACCGCCATCGGGCGGTGTGCCTGATGCCGTAGCCTGTAAGTTGATGGTGACAAGCTGGTCAACGCCTAGCGTACCAAAGGAGCAACTTGTGCCGGAGCAGGGGCCGCCAGTGATGGAGACGGCGGTCTGTTGGCCGGGCAGGATGAAGCTCACGGCCACGTTGTTGAGCACAACCGGGCTGTGATTGACGACCTGTACCTGGTAGGAAATGGTTTCGCCGTTGCCGACAAAGCGCGGCGTGGCGGTGACTTTCATATAGACGCCTTGGGGGTAAAAGTGCTCATAGGCGCCGGCGTCGCTGCCGAAGGCGCGCGGGCGCAGCACTCCCTCGATATCCCTCGCCACGCCGGAGGCGACGCCGATGTCAAAGGCCGCCGAGTCGCGGGCGATGTGATAGTCGCCGTTGCCGGGATCAAGAAAACGCGGGTCGCCGCGGACATTGCCCTGCACCGGTTCATACAGCCCCGGCCCATCCCAGTCGCCGCCGGTGTTGTTCCAGAGGGTCGCTGACATGGCGGCGCGGCTGCCCGTGAGCAGCATCATCCCTAGCTCATGGCCGGCGACGATGTTGTTGACCATGTTGATGGCGCTGGTCTCGGTCGCGCCCTTGGTGACATAGATGCCCACCCCCAGCGCATCGGCGTCGGGGCTGGTGTTGCGGTTGTCGGCAATGGTGGTGTGGACCAGCTTGACCTGTGAGCTGAGGATGTAGAGGCCCGCGCCGAAAGTATCGGAGATGGCAATGCTGTTTTGAGCGACGACATTGTTGGTCAAGGTGATGGCGCTGCTGGTCACATAAAAGCCGCCGCCCTCGCCGGCGGCGTTGCTGTTGCCCAGGATGATGTTGCCGGTCAGGATGGCGCTGCTGCCCACGAAGTAAAGACCTGCGCCGTTGCCCTCGCTGACGGCGCGGCTGATGACCTGGGTGCCTGCCACTTGGGGCACGCCGTTGATGGAGATGATCTGCCCTGTCACGGGGTGGCGCACATCTTGGGGCAAGACGGCAGTCGTCTCGGTCACATCCTGGCGTACTGTGTTGCCTGCGATGCGGTTGCCGATGATGCGACCATTGGGCGTCTGTTCAAAGGCAAAGCCGCCGCCATTCCCTGCCGTCTCGTTCTGTTGCACTGTGTTGCCGGTGAGGTCCACCAGATCGGCCCGGAAGTAGGCGCCGCCGCCCGGTCCGGCTCCGGCATTGTTGCCCGTGAATTCGCTGTTGGCGACTCCGGCAAAAAGGGTCGCGGCGTAGAGACCGCCGCCGCCTGCGGCTGCTGTATTGTTCGCAAGGGTCGCGTTGTCCAACTCGGCGCGCACGCCATCCACGTAGATAGCGCCGCCCCGGCCCACGGCAACGCTGTTGCCGCTGAAGGTTGCGCCATTGGCGACGCGGACCGCGCTGCCCGGCGCAAAGAGGCCGCCGCCGTCGGTAAAGGCCGTGTTGCCCTCGACCGTGCTGTTGTCCACCGTCACCGTGCTGGAGATGACCGCCAGCGCGCCGCCGCCGCCGGTGACGGTGTTGTTGGCAGCGAGCTGCGCCGTATCGGTCACGACCAGCGAGCCGCCCGTCTGGTAGAGCGCGCCGCCGCCGGTTTGGGCCTGGTTGCCGGCGAGCCGGCTGGCCTGGATGGTGACTTGGGGGCCGTCTGCGCCTGCGCCGGCCACGTACAGCCCGCCTCCCTGGCCGCTGCCTGCCAGGTTGCCCGTCACTTGTGAGCCGCCGTTGATCAACAGGCTTGTCCCACCGGCTCCGGTCAGGTAGAGGCCGCCGCCGTGGAGGTGGGCGAAGTTCTGATGGAGGGTGACGCCGGTGAGGACAGCCGCGCCGCCGCCGATGTAGAGGCCGCCGCCGCTGCCCGTTTGCGCCTGGTTGAGCGTGACCAGGCTGGTGTTCGCCAGGGCCAGGCTGCCGCCGGAGGCATAGAGGCCGCCGCCATCTCCTTTGGCTGTATTGCGCGCAAAGCTGACTTGGACAAAGGTCAACGCGCTGTTGACGCTGTAGAGGCCGCCGCCGTTACCGGTCTGCGCGATATTGTCGGCGACCGTGCTCTGGGCGCCAAAGGCGAGGGTCACACCGTCTGCGTAGAGGCCGCCGCCGTTGATCTGGGCGGTGTTGGACTGGAGGGTGAGCGCGCCAAAGCTGCCGGTGATGTTATTGTACAGATACATCCCAC
>DATLZJ010000736.1:0-16109 GCA_035574055.1 Caldilineaceae bacterium | reverse complement strand
GCATGGTCGGCCAGCAGCATGACCGCTCTCAATGACGGACACGGGTCAAAGACCGCATCCACAGTCCCTGTCGTTGCGATACGAATCAGGCGATTTGGCCCAGTCTATGGCATGAGAGGAGTGTAGCACAGGCGCGGGGGTTCGTCAAAAGAGTAGACATAACCCAAAGGGGGTGAGCATAATCTATAATATCGTGTGGGCACAGGGGTAGGAGAATGGGCAAAGAAAACGTCCGGCAAATGCCGGACGTCTAGACTCCGCGGGATCGTGTGGACAGTGGGTTGCGAACCTGCAAACCCAGGTGGGTGCCGGTTGGACGCTTCCGTCTTGCCTCAGCCGTAGCCGAGGCTACCACTTCCACGTCTCTTCACCGTGCTCCCGTATAGTTACTGTTGGCTCGCCCCGGATTCCGTCCAAGCACGGAAACCGCAGAGTCATCTATAGTATAGCACATCTCTACGGCGCCGCCAAAGCCGGTCACCGAACCGCTTCCACAGGTTTTCTACTCGGTTTATCGTTTCAATGTAGTTTCAATTCAATGTAGTTTCAATCTATCGGTTGTTCAGGTGCTCGTTCAGGCGGATGTAGCGCTTGGCGGCAGGAGGCGCTGCACGGTCTCGACAATTTCTTGCACCATCACCGGTCGCACCAACAGCGCGGCTAGGTTTGGGCGCAGCGGCTCATAGCTCGCCCGGTACCAGGCCTCGGTCAGCACCACCAACGGCGCATCGGGGAGCAGCTCATGAAGGCGGGCGATCTGTTCGGGCGTGGCGGCATCGTCGTCTTTGGTGTCTACCAAGAGCAAGGGTGGGTCCACCCGATCCTGGAGGATGGCCCTGAGTCCATAGCGCAGGCCCGGCAGCGCCAGCACTTCATAGCCCAGTTCTTTGAGCGAAACCAGCGTCAGGGCGCGGGTCTGCCAGTCGGCAGAGGTCAAGAGAAGGCGGCGCGGCGGTCCTTGTGCTGGTTCAGCGGGTGGTGTGGATGGCATGGCTCCTCGCTAACGCCGGCTGCGTCGCCGTGGGCGCAGCGCCTCAATCAACTCGCTCCATTCGGGGGTCGCCGGTCTCGGAGAGTCGCTCCACGACAAGGCGGCCTCCTCTTTAAAGGAGGGGGAGGGTATTTGTAGGCAGCCTGAGACGAGACCATTGTCTGCGCTTACATCACTGCCTGTACCCTAGGCTTGCTGATGCTGCTGGATGGATTCGCCGGTACAGTTATTTTTCTGTGCTTGTTCATACTGCTTCCTTCCTTTGCGCCAGTAGCCAGCGCCGATAATGCGGATATGGGATTGACAGCGCGCAACTGTCTCAGGATAATGGTCACGATCCAGATTCGGGTTAGGCGTGCCCGAGTTTCACTTACTGGCGGCGTACCAGGACAAACCAATGAACAGCACCATTCTACAAGGCAGGACTGCGCTGATTACCGGCGCGTCCAGTGGTTTGGGCGCGGATTTCGCTCGCCAGCTCGCGGCCCGCGGCTGCCACCTGATCTTGGTGGCCCGCCGCGAGGATCGGCTGCGCGGGCTTGAGCAGGAGATCGCCCTGCAATATCCGGTGGAGATCAGCGTCATCCCCATGGACTTGAGCAGGCGGGGCGCGCCCCAAGCGCTCTACGACCAGGTCACTGCTGCCGCAAAGACGGTAGATGTGCTGATCAACAACGCCGGCTTCGGTCTGCACGGCCATTTCCTGGAGATCCCGTGGGAGCGGGAGGAAGAGATGCTCATGCTGGACATCGTGACGGTGGTCCATATGACCAAGCTCTTTGCCAAAGGGATGGTCGAGCGCAACTTCGGCTATATCTTGCAGATCGCCTCCATCGGTGCTTACCAGTCCAGCCCCACCTATGCCAGCTACGCCGCGGCCAAAGCCTTCGTGCTCCACTACGGCGAGGCCATCAACTATGAGCTGCGTCGCAGCAATGTACGCTGCACCGTTCTCTCCCCTGGCATCACAGCCACCGAGTTTCTAGAGGTAGCGGGCCAGCGCCCAAGCTTCTACCAGCGGCTGGTGATGATGGACAGCTCGACCGTCGTGCGCATCGGGATCGAGAGCCTCCTGAGCGGACGGCCCAGCATCGTGGCTGGCCGGCTCAACGCGTTCACCGTCTGGCTCAACCGGATCATGCCGCGGCGCTGGGCGACCGCGATTGCCGAGCGGCTTGTAAGCATCTCCTGAACGCGTCGGCGCGATGGGTGATGGGCCTTAGGCAGCAGAGACGTCGCCCCTGGCGCCAGCGGCGCTCACAGCCCGGTGAGCAGCCAGCATCTCCACAAACGCCTCGACTGAATAGACACTGCTACCCAACCCCAATCGTTGGGCCAGGCGGGTGAGCTGTGGCGGTTCTACATTCGCCGCGGCGAGCGCCTCCCGCTGGGCAAAGACCGCCGACGGCGCGCCGTCTGCCAGCACTTGCCCCTGGCTCATGACGATAATGCGGTCGAAGTGGGCGGCGACAAAGTCAATGTCATGGCTGATGGCGATGATGGTTCTGCCTGCTGTGCGGAGCGCCGCCACCACCCGGCCTAATTCCTCGACCGAGCGGTGGTCCTGGCCGGTGGTCGGCTCGTCCAGCACGAGGATAGGGGCGCCCATCGCCACGACCGCGGCAATGGCGACGCGCTTGCGCCAGGTGGGCGTCAGGTCATAGGGATGCATCTCGGCTTTGTCCGCAAGGTCAAGCAGCTCGAGCGCGGCGCGCACCTGCGCCTCCACCTGGTCTGGGGGAAGCTTGAGGTTGAGCGGACCAACCCGCACCTCGTCCTCGACGCGCGTCTTGAACAACTGGTCGTCGGGGTTCTGGAAGACATAGCCCACCCGCGCGGCTAGCTGGGCCACTGTTTTGTCGTCGGTCAGCCAGTCGCCGATACGCACGGTTCCCTGAGTCGGGCGTAGTAGCCCGTTGAGATGCTTGACCAGCGTTGTCTTGCCGGAGCCGTTCTGGCCGATGATCGCCACCTGCTCGCCGGGCGCCACCCGCAACGACACCCCGCGCAGCGCCTCCACGCCGGAAGGATAGGTGAAATAGAGCTGGTCAATCTCGACCGGCATTGGCGGGATGGGCAATGGTTGTAACGGCATGGCCTCAACCGGCATGGCTGTCCCCCTGGAATTCCCCCTGTACTATCGCGCGGAAGCCTGCTTCCGCCTGTTCCAGGGTGACGGGCAGCGGGCGATCTGCCGGCCACAGTCCACGCGGCTGTGCGGCGCGTGCGGCTGCGGTATAGGCGGTGTGGCCGACGCCGTAGGCGGCCAGCTCCGGCGCGGTCAGCGTCTGGTCCGGCGGTCCATCCAGCACGATTTGGCCGCTGGCCAGCGCCAGCACCCGGTCGGCGAAGGCCGCCACCCATTCAAGCTTGTGCTCGGCCATCACCACCGTGATGCCCTGCTTGCTCAGGCTGCGAATGGCGGCAAAGACCTCGCGGCTGCCGACGGGGTCAAGCTGGGAGGTCGGCTCGTCCAAGACCAGCACTTGCGGGGCCATTACCAAAATCGAGGCCAGGGCCACCCGCTGTTGCTGCCCACCGGAGAGGCCGTATGGCGAGCGATTTGCCAGCTCTTCGATCGCCAGCAGCGCCATGACCTGATCCACCCGGCGGCGCATCTCCGCACGCGGCACACCGAGATTCTCCAGTCCGAAGGCGATCTCCTCGTAAACGGTGAACTTTGCGCCGGAGATCTGGTTGGCCGGGTTTTGAAAGACCAGCCCCGCCACGGTCATCAATTCGTCCAGGGCGACCTGCTGGGTCTCCAGACCGGCGACGATGGCATGGCCGGTCATCGCGCCCTGGAAGAAGTGGGGGACAAAACCGGTCAATGTGTAGCACAGGGTGGATTTCCCGGCGCCGTTGGCGCCGATGACAGCCACAAATTCGCCCTGCTCGATAACCAGCGACAGATCACGCAGGGCAGGCTGGTTGGCATGGGGATAGCTATAGGTGACGTTGTGTAGCTCGATCAACGCCATAGGCCCACGCCGATCAGGAGGGCGGTCAGCGCCAGCAGGGCAAAGCGAGCCATACGCTGGGCTGGCGAATCGGGAATCTCCAGGAGGCTGGTCTTGGGGCGCTTAGCCTTGAAGGCGCGCGCCTCCAGCGCAATTGCCCGCTCCTCGACATCCACCAGTGAGCCAAAGACCAGCGGGCCAACCAGGGGGACCAAGGCGCGTACCCGCTGCAAGGGGCTGCCGCCGGTTTCCAGCCCGCGCGCCCGTTGGGCGTCCATAATAGTATTGGCCTTGGCGCGCATCTGCGGGATGATCTGGAGGGTGCTGACGATGATATAGGTCAGCGACGGCGAGACGCCTCGCTGGTTGAGGTCGGCCATGAGCGCGCCGGGGTGGGTGGCGAAGAGCAACAGCAGGAATGCCCCGACCATCGTCATGATGCGTGAGGCCATGAGATAGCCAAAGCGGACGCCCTCCAGCTCGACGCTGAAGATCCAGACTGCGAAGAGCACGGTCTCGCCGCCGGGGTAAAAGAGGCTCTGCATGACGAAGATGAAGGCGACCAGTGGCAGCAGCAGACGCACCGCGGCGCGCAGAAACTCAACGCCGACCCGGCCCCAGAGGCTGAGTGGGACCAGCACGGCCACAAAGAGAAGCGTGGGCAGCCAATAGCCAGGCCCCAGGAAATCCACCAGCACCAGACACAGGGCCAGCGTCAATTTGGTCAGGGGGTTGAGCCGGTGCAGGGGGCTGTCCCGCTCGATGTAAAGGCTCAGTTGGCTGCCCAAGGTCTTGCTCCAAGGTTAGCGGGCCGTTACGCGGCGCTCAGGCTATAGTCTGGCGCCCGGCGTCGCCGGAGTCGTGGTCAGCACGTTGCTGGCGCGAGGGAAGCGCGCCACGTAGCGGGCCGACAGCCCTTTCACAATGGCCCATGCGAGGAAACTGGTTGCAATCTTATCAATCGGCTCGACGATGAAGTTGGTGGTCAGCACTGCACTGAGCAGTTGTTGGCCCGACTGTAATAGATACGCGGTCAGGAAGGAGGAGCCGCTGGCGGTGATACCGCCGAAGAGCGCCACGTTGATAAAGGCAGAGGCAATGGCCGCCACAATCGAGATGAGGATGCCAGTGAGCAGCACGCCCCACCACACCTTGAACCAACCGTAATTGGCGCAGATGCCCGCCGTCAGGCCGATCAACAGGTTGACGGGAAACCACGGGAAGGAGCCGGGGTCCCAGATGCCCCATACGATGTTGGTCAGCGCGCCCGCCAGCGCGCCGGCCCAGGGACCGGCCAAGATCGCCACCAGGACCGTTCCAATTGAGTCGAGATAGACCGGCAGCTTGAGCGCCAGGACAATTTGGCCGATCACCAGGTTGATCGCGATTGCCACCGGGATCAGCGCGATGGTCAGCGTACTGAAGTCACGGCGCAGCCGTTCGCCAAAGCTCATAGAGTCCCCCTTTGGTGTCAACTCTCGGTTTGCCTGTCTTGTGAGGAGGGTGCGGCTTCCGGTATGTGTCTGGGTATATCTGCCGATGTGTGTGCCGGCCGGCGACGCACCCAATGCTCGATACGCGTCATGAACAGCTCGATAAAGTCTCTGGCTCGCACCTCCAGCGCCACGTGCATGTTGGGCGGGCGCTGCCAGGCCCGGTAGAAGTCGCCGATGGTGTTGCCCATGCCTAGCTCGCTGCTGGTGTCTACGGTGACATAGAGGGGGCGGGTGACCACTAGCGCTGGCGCAAAGGCCAGCGCCAGGGCCAGCGGGTCGTTGATCACACACCCTTCGATGCCTTGCGCTTCTTCATGGTACTGCATGTAAAAGCGGGTGGCGTCGGCGATGAAGCGGGTGATGGGCGATTTGAGCGCCGACAGCCGGGTCACATCGGCTTGCGTCAGGATGCATTGGTAGGTCACATCCAGCGGGACCAGGGTCAGCGGCCAGCCGGCATGGTAGACGATGTGGGCGGCGTGGGGGTCTACATAGGTGTTGAACTCGGCGACCGGCGTCATATTTCCCTGGTGGCGGAGCGCGCCGCCCATGACGATCACGGCGCGCACGGCCTGCACAATACGCGGCTCCCGGCGCACAGCCAGGGCCAGGTTGGTCAGCGGCGCAATGGCGACGATGGTGATCTCGCCTGGCGCGGCCAGCACCCGCTCGATGATCAGGTCTACGGCATGTTGGGCTGCCGGTCGTTGGGGCGCGGCCGGGAGCCGGGCATAACCCAGTCCTGTCTCGCCGTGGGTTTCTGGGGCAGTCACAGGCGGGCGGACCAACGGGACGCCTACCCCGGCGGCGACGGGGACATGGGGCGCGCCGGCCAGCGCCAGCACGTTGAGCGCGTTGGCGACGCCCTGTTCCAGGCTGCAATTGCCGCCGGTGACGGTGATCGCCTCCAGGCTCACCTCCGGCGAGGCCAGCGCCAGGAGGATGGCGAGCGCATCGTCAATGCCGGGGTCGGTGTCGAGGATGATACGGTGTGGAGTTCCTGTGTTCATCCCCTCAACCTGTGAGATGGATGTAGAATAACTTCATCAATGAGGCCTCACCATTCCTGAGCAAGCCGCCGCGCCTCTGCATAGACTCGATCCGATGGATAGACGTTAGAGAGTCGTAAGGCATCAAGCAATGGCGTCATAGCCGGAATATATTGCTCATTTTTTGCAGTTAGCAGAATACCGATCAGATGCTACCTCGGCATAAACGGCAGGCGGTAGGATGACTTGTCCATTCCATATAGTAGCCATATAGTAGTTCGAGCAAGATAGTAGTTTGAGCAAGTGCTCGATACAAGCAAGCGCAATGAACAAGCAAGCGCAATGAGTGGTCCTGCGCTCGAGACAGGTAGCATTTATTCAGATGGTCCATCATCTGGCTGAATCCTCCTGGCTATCGTCTTGATGAGGCAAGAGGCGAGCTATTGCTGACAACGATCACAGCCGGCCCAACTCTCGAAGTGTCTGAACGTCCTGGGCAAGATCATCTTCGTCGAAATGTACCGGGATTTTGCGTTCGGCAAGCAACCGGCGAAAGTCCCATAGCGACATCTCCGCCAGTTCACGAGCTTTACCAACTGACAGGCGACCTTGGGCATAAAGATACACGGCAAGCTCTCGCTTGATCTCCGGCGCTGTTAACCGGGCTGAGTCTAGAATATCATCCGGAATCTCAATCGTAATGGTCATCGCTTCCCCTCCAGGGTTCTACATCTGTAGTCTGGCTGAATTCTACCAGACTTTCTCTCTGGTGTACATCACCCAGAGAGGGGCGCCGGCTGGAGCCTGGCCTTTTCATCAGATTTCGCCAGGTCAAATGTTCGGCGGTTTCCTGCGGATTTGGGCGTGCTTATGGTAAAATTGCCTGCATGAGTCGCCAGATTCCGGAACGAGTCCAACAGAAGCTGATCAACCTGCCCGACAGCCCTGGCGTCTATCAAATGCTCGACGCCGAGGGCAAGGTCATCTATGTGGGCAAGGCCGTGGTGCTGCGCAACCGCGTGCGCAGCTATTTCCACCAGTCGGCCCAGCACACCCCCAAGACCCAGGCCCTGGTCGAGGAGATCGCGGATATCACGTGGTGGGTGACCCAAACCGAGCTGGAGGCGCTGGTCCTCGAAAATGAGCTGATCAAGCGCTACCGGCCCCACTACAATATCCGCCTCAAGGATGACAAGTCCTTCCCCTATATCAAAGTCAACTGGCAGGACGACTTCCCCAAGATCGAGGTCGTCCGCAAGATGCAGAAGGACGGCGCTCGCTACTTTGGCCCCTACACCAGCGGCCGCGCCTGTTACCAGACGCTGGATGCCCTGCGCCGCATCTTCCCCTATCTGGACTGTGACCGGGTGATCACCGGCCAAGATGAGCGCCCCTGCCTCTATTACCATATCAAGATGTGCGGTGGGCCTTGTATCGGCGCGCAAAGCCGGGAGGAATATCGAGCGACCATCCAGCAGTTAATGGACTTCCTGCACGGCGATACCGACCGGGTGTTGGGCCAGCTTGAGGCGCAGATGGAACGCGCCGCCGAAAACCTGCAATTCGAGCTGGCCGCGCTCTACCGAGACCGGCTCAAGTCGGCCCAGCAGATTGCGGAGCAGCAGAAGATCATCAGCACCAACATGGAAGACGCCGACTATGTGGCGCTGGCGCAAGATGAGCGCACAGGCGATACCGCGGTGCAGGTCTTCATGGTGCGGCGCGGCCGGCTGATCGGTCGCGAGAACTTCATGCTGGAAGGGGCCGATGTTCCCCAAGCGGATGTTAACCAGCAGGGGGTGCTGGTGGGCGTCTTTATCCAGCAGTTCTATGACAGCGCCGCCTTTATCCCGCCGCTGATCCTGGTGCAGGCCATGCCGGCAGAGCATGAAGTGCTGCAAGACTGGCTCGGCGAGCGCCGCGGCGGGCGGGTCCAGCTACGCCTGCCACAGCGTGGCCCCAAGCGCGATCTCATGGAGCTGGCCCGCGCCAATGCCGCCGAATATCTGCGCTTGCAGCAGGCCGAGTGGATGGCCGACAGCCACCGGCAGACCCAGGCAGTCTCCGAGCTACAGGCTGCGCTCCAGCTCGACAGGCCGCCCATGCGCATCGAGTGCTTCGATGTCAGCACCCTTCATGGCGTCAACACGGTCGGCTCGATGGTGGTCTTTGCGCGCGGGGTGCCGCTCAAGGCTGCCTATAAGCGTTTCAAAATTCGCGGTCGCGGCGCACAGGGGGAGCCGGACGACTTCGCCAGTATGCGCGAGATGCTGCGCCGCCGCTTCCGCCGCCTGGTTGAGGCCGATTCGTCGCCCGACCCAGGTAAGAAGGCGCGGCAGGGGGATGAGAGCTGGCGTATCGAGCCGGACCTGGTGATCATTGACGGCGGCAAGGGCCAGCTTGGCGTGGCGGTCGAGGTGTTGGGGGAGTTGGGGCTGCTGGACCGCATTCCGGTGGTGGGGCTGGCTAAACGGGAGGAGGAGGTCTTCCGGCCTGGCGAGAGCGACCCGATTTGGCTCAAGCGGGGCAGCCAGGCGCTCCACCTGATGCAGCGGGTGCGGGATGAGGCCCATCGCTTTGCAATTACCTACCACCGCAACCTGCGCAGCAAAGCCCAGACTCGCTCGGCGCTAGACGCAGTCCGGGGAATCGGCCCGGCGCGGCGCAAGGCGCTGCTGACCTATTTCGGCGGCGACCTGGAGCGCATCCGCCAGGCGTCGGTGGAGGAGCTGGCCGCCGTCCCTGGTATGAACCGTCGCTCCGCCGAGCAGCTCAAGGCGCAACTGTAAGCCGTTTTCCGCAATCTGTTTTCCGCCCAACCAAGGGTCAGCGCGTTGCCGATGGACGACCAGAGCCAGGAGCGTGAGGCTGCCTTTCGCGAGATTGTGCAGCGGTTGGTGAGCTGGGGTCTGCCCCAAGATGAGGTGGAATATACCCTACAGGGCGCGGTGACGCTGGTAGAGCTGCCCCCACGCGCCTATCTCTTTGCCCAAGACACACCGGTAACCGCGGTCTATCTGCTGCAAGAGGGGCGCATCTTTCAGGAGCATATCGGCCAGGATAGCCAGGGACGGCGGCGCACGACGCTGCGCCGGGAGGCCGGGCCGGGCGAGTGGATCGGCCATTACGACCTGCTCTATAACCAGCAGTACAGCAGCCGCGCCCGCGCCCTCGACTTTTCTCGGCTCATCGCCGTGCAGGCGGGCGCGCTCAACCGGCTGCTCTACCGCTATCCCCGTATCCGCCAGCGCATTGCCCCATTGGAAAAGATCGGGCGCTTGCGCACCATCCCCCTCTTCGGCAGCCTTAACCTGACCGTACTTAGCTATGTCGCCGATAGCTGCCGGCTGGAAGTGTTCCCGGCGCAGACCACGATCTATTCAGCCCAAGACCCCGCGGAGCGGCTCTTCGTCATTGACCAGGGCCAGGTGATGATCGAGGGACAGGCGGACGGGCCGCTCCGGTTGGGCAACGGCATGGCCTTTGGCTTCTTGGACAGCCCGCTCGGCGCTGCTCATGGCGTGGTCCCGCCCTACGGCCACTCGGCGAGAACCACCGTCCCCACGACCCTCTTTTCACTGTCGCGCCAGCAGTTGATCGAGCTGGCCGACTTGGACCCAGAGGAGGCGGGGCTGGCGCTGCGCCGGGAGGCGCTGGAGACGCTGGACAAGGTGCCCGTCTTTGCCCGCTACAGCCCAGCGCAGCGGCGCGCCCTGCTCGGCTATATGAGCCAGTATCACATCCCCATTCCCCATCTGCTCATGCAGCAGGGCGAGGTGGGCGATAGCCTATGGGTGCTAATGCCCGGCGGCCGCGCCACCCTCCATGCCCTGGAAGGCGGCCAGGCGCTCCAGCCGACGGTCGTCTATGGCCCCAACTTCTTCAGCGAGCTGGCCCTGCGCGTCGAGCATCCGCTGGACTCGACGGTGCAAGCGGAGCCGAACAGCCAATGGCTGCGGCTTCATACCGACGACTTTGCCGCGTTTGTGCAGGAGCATGGGCCACACCTGCTGGGGGAGCTGGCGCTCAACCCGGCGGCAGAGCGGTTCTTGGGGCGCAGCCAAGCCAGGCGCCGCTATTCATGGCTGCAAAAGGGGGAAAATCTCGTCCTCTTTCGCCGCCGTCACTGGATCGTGCTGCTGCGCAAGGTCGCGTTCCCGCTCTTTCTCGCCCTCTTTGCCGCTTCCGGTGGGCTGCTGATCGCCATCGGCGTCTGGCAAGCGCTATGGCTGGTATGGCTGGTGGCGTTTGCCAGCATCATGGCCACGGCAGGATTTGCTTGGGGGGTGGTGGACTACCTGAACGATTATCTGCTCGTCACCAATCAGCGACTGGTGCGCCAAGAGAAGGTGATCTTCATGGCGGAATGGCGCCAGGCTGCGTTTCTGGAGCAGATCCGCAATATTGACATCAGCGCCACCTTCTTTGGCAATCTGCTCCACTATGGCGAGCTGCGCGTCCACACCGCGGCGCAGGCGGTCATTCACTTTGATTTTGTGCGCGACCCACTCGAGCTGAAGCGCACCATCCTGGAGCAGCAGAGCCTGCGCCAGCAGCATTATCAGGCGTCGAGCCGCATGATGATCCAGAATCTGCTGGAGGAGCGCTTCGGCCTGCGCCTGCGCCTGCCCAGCCGGGTCTATCCGGAGGCCCTTCCACCGCCTACCGCGCCGGCCCTCTGGCAGCGCATCCGTGGCTGGTTGGATGTGGGCGCACATATGGAGATCCATAGCGACGATAAGATTATCTGGCGCAAACACTGGATTGTGCTGCTGGGCAAGAGCGCGATTCCGCTGCTGGTTCTCCTGGGCATTGCGATGATGCTGGTGGGCCAGCAATATCTGCCGCCCGGCCTGGAGGAGTTCATTGCGCCCTTTGACCTACTGCTAGCGTTGGTGGGGCTGGTCATGGTGGCCTGGATCGCCTGGTATGTGGCCGACTGGCGGAATGATACCTATGAGATTGACGCCAGGCAGATCGCCGATGTCGAGAAGAAGCCGCTCTTTTTCTCTGAGGAGCGCCGTACCGCGCTGCTCGGTGAGATCGAGAACATCGAGGTCAGCGTTCCTAGCCCCTTTCATTATCTGCTCGACTTCGGCAATGTGCGCCTTCAGACAGCCGCGGCCCAGGGGCAGTTTACCTTTGACTGGGTGCCCAACCCGCGTGCGGTCAGCGAGGAAATCCGGCGGCGTATCGAGGTCTACCGCCAGCAGCAGGAAGCCATCCGGGCGCGTCAACGCGCCCAAGAGCTGCCGGATTGGTTTGAGATGTACAACCGGATCGGGGCGGAGAATTTGGAGATTACAGGCCGAAGCTGAGGCGGTCAATCAGTCGCTTGGGCAGGCCGGCGTCACGCATCTGGTTTTGGGTCAGCTCGATAGGGTAGGGCGCCCGCTCATAGCACCAGATCAACGTCTCCAAGTCCAGGATCGCATAGGCGGCGCGGGCGTCGTTGTCGCGGGGCTGGCCGACGCTGCCGGGGTTGACGATGAGCCGCTGGTGGCTGGATGTCGCTAGGTGGACTGCCTGGCCGGCTTGGGGCTGCAAATAGTCTACGGTTGCCGGTTGGTAGCCGTTGCGCTGCGCCCGCTCCTCGTCGTGCAGCCGCCAGCGATAGATGGCCGGCTTATGGGTATGGCCGACGAAACAGAGCGGCTCGTCAAAGACGGCAAAGTTTTCCATCGCAATCGAAGGGGTCAGAATATATTCCCAGACCGGCTCGCGCGGGCTGGCATGGGTGATCAGGATATCGTCGCGGTCCGGCGGGTGAATGGGGACATGCGGCAGGCTCTCCAGATAGGCCCGGTTGGCGGCGTTCAGTTGGCTGCGCGTCCAGAGCACTGCCTGGCGGGCCTGGGGGTTGAAGTCGTCCACGGTGACGCCCTCGCGCCCCAGCACGGCCCAATCATGGTTGCCCATGACGCAGAGGGTCGCGCGCTCGCGGATCAGCTCAATACACTCGTTGGGCCGGGGGCCATAGCCGACGATGTCTCCCAAACACCAGATGGTCTGGTACCGGCCTTGCGTCACGCTCAGGACGGTCTCCAGCGCCACCAGATTGCCGTGGATGTCCGATAGGATGAGTACGCGCATGGTGCGCCTATCATACCACAGTGGCATACCACCGTGGCAATGCGGGGGCGAGCCAACAGGGTCCACGGGAAGCCGGAAGGGTATCGAGCTAGCGGCAGGGGATTTGACGGAAGCGGAGGGCTAGTCTATCATCGCCCTATGGTAAGGCGCTCTCTATTGAAGCACTCTGGATTGAAGCACTCTGGATTGAAGCACCACGGACAGCCTGCTACGGACAACTCTCGATGACCAGCCGCGCCCTAGATGGGACCACCTCTGGCGAGCCGCAGGAAACCACGCGTCTGCCCGGCCAGCCCTTTCGTTTCATCGGCATTCTGCACCATCCCAAGAAACCGGAGTCTATCCACTTGGCCGCCGCCATGGGCGACTTTCTGCGCAGCACCGGGGTCGAAGAAATTTGGTACGAGTCGGCTTGGGAGAGTGAGGCCGTATTAGAGCACCTGCCCAACGTGGACCTGTTGATCACGCTGGGGGGGGATGGTACCTTGCTGCGGGCGGCGCGGCTCGGCGCGCGTTACGGCGTGCCCATGCTGGGCGTCAAGATGGGGCGGCTGGGCTTTTTGGCCGAGGTTCTGCCCGATGACTGGCAGCGCCCCCTGGAGCGGATGCTGCGAGGCGACTATTGGCTGGAGGAGCGGCTGATGGTCCGCGCTTGCTTGGAGCGACCGGCAGGAAGCCAGGGCGCGCCCGCTACCGTCTGCGAATATGACGCGCTCAACGATGTGGTCTTGAGCCGGGGGGCGCTGGCGCGTGTGGTCCGCATCAGCGTCGAACTGGATGGCGGCTACCTGACGACGTACACCTGTGACGGTTTAATTGTGAGCACCGCGACGGGCAGCACCGGCTACGCGCTGGCGGTGGACGGCCCAATCCTGCCGCCAGAGCTACGCAACATTCTGGTCATCCCCATCGCGCCGCATCTGAGCATGGACCGAGCCATTGTGCTGTCCGAGGGCACCGAAGTCCGGCTGCAAGCCTTTGTGGATCATGAGGCCATGCTCACGGTTGACGGCCAGTTTGTGATTGAGGTCCTGGCCGGGGACACGATTGTCGTCACCGGCAGCCCCCACCTGGCCCGCTTTATCCGGCTGCGCGAGCGGAGCTACTTTTACAAAGCGTTGATGGAGAAGCTCCGCTGGCCGGATGGTAAGGAACATGATTCATGACGACCCCCACTTCACCGTCGCCCGCTTCACCGTCGCCTACATCGCCGCCAGCTAGCGCGGCGACCGCGCCCCCCCAGCCGGCAACGCAGGAGCCGGAGGTGCTCTATTGCGCCAACCATCCTGGGGTGGAGACGTTGTTGCGCTGCAACCGCTGTGGCAAGCCGATCTGCCTACGATGCGCCCAACTGACCGATGTGGGCTATCGCTGCAAGGAATGTATTCGCGGCGTCCAGGCGGCCTATTTCAATGCGGCGCCGCTTGACAATCTGATCGCCTTTGCGGCGGCGCTGGTGGTGACGGCTGTGGCCGCGCCGGTGGCGAGCCTGGTGTTGCAGATGGGATTCTGGGGATTGATCCTCGCCTTTATGCTTGGCGGCGCAGCCGGCAGCGTGCTTGCCCAGATCATCCGCGCCGCCGTTGGCAGGCGCCGGGGCCGCTATCTTCCCTACTTTGCGCTCGGCGGCATCATCCTGGGCGTGCTGGTTGGCGGTTTTGCCGGGCTGCTCTTCCTCAGTGTCTGGCCGCTTCATCTCGCCATGTTGATCTTCACGGTGCTGGCCGCCATCTCCGCCTACCAAATTTTGCGGTAGGACGCTTGCAAACGGCAATTGGATGTGCTATCATCCCCGCAGGGAACGCGCGCCAATGCTGCTCTATGCATCTACTCCATGCATCTGAGGGAGGCTCACCGTGCATGCCACTGTCCGCTGGCTTTTCGTTGCGCTGGCAGCCACTGGGCTGTTAGTCGCTTGTACCCGTGAGCGCCCGGTTCCCGAAGCGACTGCTACATCGGCGCCAGCCGCAGCGGCAGAAGAGCAGGAGCCGACGCCTGTCCGGGAACCGAAAGTCGAGACGACGGCCCAGGAGCCGGCTGACACCCAGGTAGCCACCGCGACGGCGGTGTTAACGCCCACCACAACCCCTGTCGTTCAAGAGACCTTTCAATATGTTGTGCAGGAAGGCGACACGCTAGGCGACATCGCCTTGCGCTTCGATACCGACCCGGAGACCATTCGCCGGCTCAACAATTTGGAGGGCGACGCGCTCTATGTGGGCCAGCCGCTTTATGTGCCCTATGTGGAGGGCATGACCGCCGAAGGAGCGCCCACGCCGACGCCCGGCCCCTTCCAATACACGATCCAGCCCGGCGACACCCTGACCGGCATTGCCGAACGATTTGGGGTCAACCCCTTCACGATTGCGGAGGCGAATAATCTGGTTGACCTCAATAATCTGACGGTCGGGGCCACCATCATCATTCCCGGTTATCAACCTGGGCCTGAAGCGCAGCCCGAAGCCGGCGCCGCCGCGCCGGCCCCAGAGGCTGGCAGCGATGAGTTTGTCATCCATGTGGTGAGACCGGGCGAGGGGGTGTTGGACATTGCCGCGCAGTATGGCGTCTCGGCGGATGCGATTGTCGAGGCCAATAACTTGGTCAATCCCAATATGTTGCGCATCGGCCAGGAGCTGATCATTCCCGGCGTCAGCCCGCAAGATGCCGCGGCCGCCCAGGGCAATATTCATGTGGTCCAGGTGGGCGAGAGCCTGCTGGGTATCGCTGTGCGCTATGGGGTTACGGTCGAGGAGATTTTGGAGGCCAACGAGATTGAAAACCCCGACGCCATCTATGAAGGCCAACAGCTAATCATCCCCACGCCCTAGGCCGGCCTGGACCGTCACAGACCGGAGATCTGGAGAGGCGACGCAGCGCGTCGCCTCCTCTTTTTTCCTTTTTTTCCTTATCTTCTTTCCTCCCTCAACGCTCCCCCCGTTATTCCGGCGTTACATAGGCCGCGGTGATGCCGCCGTCTACCACAAACTCGGCCCCTGTGACATAGGAGGACTCGTCGGAGGCCAGATAGAGCGCGGCATAGGCCATCTCCCGCGCCTCGCCAAAGCGGCCCATCGGGATGTGGACTAGCCGGCGTTGCCTTTTGGCTTCGGTGTCGAGAAAGCTCATCAGCATTTCGGTGCGCAGCGGGCCGGGGCACAGTGCATTGACGCGGATGTTCTCGCGGGCATGAACCACCGCCAGCTCGCGCGTCATCGCCAGGACGCCCCCCTTGCTGGCCGTATAGGCGAGCTGCGGGGTCGCCGCGCCGAGCAGGGCGACAAACGAGGCCGTGTTGATAATCGAGCCGCCGCCCGCCCGGCGCAGGGCAGGGATGCCATACTTGCAGCCGAGATAGACGCCCTTAAGGTTGATCGCCAGGGTCAAATCCCAGATAGCCTCCTCGGTGTGAACGGCGTCGTCATCCTGGCTGTGCATGATGCCGGCGTTATTGAAAAGCACGTCCAGCTTGCCGAAGGTCTCTTCTGCCGCTTTCACCATCGCTTCACAATCGGCGGCGCGGCTCACATCGGCGTGGATGGAGATCGCTTCTCCACCCGCGGCCTTGACCTGGCGGGTGGTC
>DATLZJ010000735.1:0-15010 GCA_035574055.1 Caldilineaceae bacterium | reverse complement strand
TATAAGATTGTCGAATGGACTAACACCCAAAAATTCATTGACCGCCGGGATGATTGGTGGGCGGTGAAGACCGGCTTTGTCGAAAAGCTGCCCGAAGTGGAGCGGATTCTCATGATCCCGCGCGCCGACGATACACTGATGGTGCAGCGCATCGTCAACAACGAGGTGGACTCCTGCCTCGATCTGCGCGCCAACGTCATCGCCCAAACAGTTCAGCAGAACCCTAACATCACCACCCATACCGGCTCGGAACTCCCGATGGGTTACATGGACTGGTGGCCCACCTCCATGTGGTTCAACCATGCCGATGGCCCCTTCACCACCAAGGAGATGCGTTGGGCAATCAGCTACAGTATTGATCGCCAGCAGGTGCTAGATGTCGGTCTGCAAGGCTCCGGCATCCTCACGCCGCTCCCCTTCCCGCGCTATCCGGCCATGGAGAAGTATTTCGAGGCCGCCCAACCGCTCCTGGAGAAGTACCCGACCAACGAGTTCAACCTCGATAAGGCCGCGGCGCTGATGGAGGGCCAGGGTTACACCAAGGACAGCGAAGGCTTCTGGGTCAAGGACGGCCAGCGGGTGCCGACGGTGATCTCCGGCTGGCAGGTCTTCAACGACATCGGCCCCATCATCGCCGAGCAGCTCCGCCGCGCCGGCTTCGAGGCCGAGTTCATCACCCCGGCGGACAACGGCACGCGCATCAGCGACGGCACCCAGAAAATCTGGCTCAACGGCCACGGCGGCACCATCAACGACCCCTTCACCACCCTGGACTACTACACCAGCAAGTACTTCGCTCCGGTTGGCGAGCCGACCGCGCAAAGCTCCCGCTTCCAGAACGCCGAATACGACGCCATTCTGGAGCAGATGGCCGCGACCTCGCCCGATGATCCGGGATACATGGACCTCTACCTGGCCGCGCTGGAGATCTGGCTGGACAACCTAGTGGATGCGCCCATCCAGCAATGGCTGCACCGTATCCCGATGAACCAGACCTACTGGCGGGGATGGCCGACGGCGGAGAACCCCTACGTCAACGGCGCCTTCTGGCACCTGACCTTCCCGCTCATCCTCCACCGGCTGGAGCCGGCGACCTAACACAGCTTTCCGACCTTGCGGCCTGGAGAGGGGAGAAAACGGCGGCCCCTCTCCAGGCGCCGGTCAGATCGGGCCTTGATGCCTTCACCTTTACCCCCGTGGATGGTTGTATTTGTCATGTCTCGTTCAGATGGATTGCATTCTCTGGTAGGAGTGAACCATGTCGGCCTATAGCTGGCGCTTTGTCCTGCGACGATTCGGCCTGCTTGTCCTGGTGGTGTGGACGGCGGTGACGCTCAACTTCCTGATCCCAAAGCTGACGCCGCGCAACCCATTGCGCGAGAAGCTCTTGGAGCAGGCATCGCGCAGCGGCTATATCGAGGAAGGGTTCGATGAGATGGTCGCCGCCTACGAGGCAAAGTTCGGGCTGGACCAACCGCTCTGGAAACAATACATCCGTTACATTGCCGATGTGGCGCGGGGCGACCTGGGTTATTCCATCGCCAATTACCCCCAGACCGTCGTCGAGCTGGTCGGCCAGGCGTTGCCGTGGACGCTGGCGCTGCTCACGGTGGCGACCATCGTCGCCTTTATCCTGGGCACGCTGTTGGGGGCGCTGATGGCCTGGCCCAGATCCTCCAACTTCGTCAAATATATCCTGCCCTCCTTTCTGATCTTGGGCGCGGTGCCCGCCTATCTGGTGGCGCTCATCCTGATCTACTTCGTTGCCTTTCGCTGGAAGATGCTCCCGCTGGGCGGCGGCTACAGCATCAGCACCATCCCCAACCTGAGCGTCTCCTTTGCCCTGGAGGTAGTCAAACACTCCATTCTCCCCGCGCTCGCCATCATCTTGACCAGTATGGGCGGTTGGGTGATCGGGATGCGCGGCATGATGGTCACCGTCCAAGGCGAAGACTACATGACCTTTGGCGAGGCCAAGGGCCTGAAGGAGCGCCGCCTGTTCTATAAGTACGGGGTGCGCAACGCCCTGCTGCCGCAGGTCACCGGCTTGGCGCTGGCCTTTAGCGTGCTGGTCTCCGGCTCGGTGCTGGTGGAGCTGGTCTTTCAGTATCCTGGCGTCGGCACCCTGCTGGCGCGGGCCATCAACCAGCTCGACTATTTCATGATCTACGGCATCGTCCTGATCATTGTCGTCTCCATTGCGATTGCGATGTTTATCATGGATATGATTTACCCGCTGCTGGACCCCCGGATCGCTTACGAAAAGTGATGAGCTGCTCCGGCAACAGGCTGATGGATAGGCAAATTTGAGGAAAAGTCATGTCACGATGGAATGCAACCTGGCGATACATCCGCCGCAACAAAACCTTGGGGATCGGGCTAGCCATCTTGATCTTTCTGCTCGTCTTTACCTTCGTCGGTTTCCTCTTTATTGACCCCAAGGTAGACCCCTACCCGCTGGCCGCGCCGGCCAATGTGCCGCCGACGCTGGCCTACTGCCCACCCGTAGAACCGGACTGCGCCGACCCCGTGGCCTACCCCTTCGGCACCGACGCCCAAGGCCGAGACCTCTTTGCCGTCGCCGTCACCGGCACCTGGCTGACCATGTACATCGGCCTCTTTGCCGGCATCATCGGCATTGTCATCGGCACCTTCCTGGGCTTCACATCGGCCTTTTACGGCGGCCTCTACGATGCCATCATTAGCTGGATGGTGGATGTGCTGCTGACGGTGCCTGGCCTGCTGATCCTAGTGGTCGTCGCCTCGTCGCTGGGCGATCAGGCCGTCACCATCAACGGCATGGCGCTGATCATTGCGGCGATCTCCTGGCGCGGCGCGGCCAGGGTCATCCGCTCCCAAGTGTTGAGTATGCGCGAGCGCCCCTATGTGATGATGGCCCGGTTGAACGGCATGAGCAGCCTGGGCATCATCTTCCGCGAGCTGATCCCCAATCTGCTGCCTTATCTGGGGGCCTCGTTGGTGGGCGCGGTGACCGGCGCCATCTTCGCCTCGATGGGCCTGGCGGCGCTGGGGCTGGGGCCGCTGCGCGAGCCGACCTTAGGCGTCACGATCTATTGGGTCATCAACCAGAGCGCCTTTGTGCGCGGCCTGTGGTGGTGGGGCGCGGTGCCGATCACCATCGTCGCCCTCATTTTCGTTATGCTCTTTCTGATTTCGATTGGGCTGGATGAGCTAGCCAATCCCAGAGTGCGGAGGACCGCGTGACAAACGCCATCCTGCGCGTCAAAAACCTGGACGTGCGCTATTACACCGATGAAGGGATCGTCAAGGCCGCCAACCAAGTGACCTTTGACCTCAAGCCGGGCGAACGGCTGGGGCTGGTGGGCGAGTCCGGGTCGGGCAAGTCTACCCTGGCGATGGCGATCCTGCGAATGATCAAGCCGCCGGGCCGCATCTCCGCCGGCGAAATCTGGCTGGGGGACACCAACATCACCAAGTTGAGCGACGGCGAGATGCGCCAGGTGCGGGGCAGCCAGATCAGCCTGATCCCCCAAGGCGCAATGAACTCGCTCAACCCCGTCATGCGCATCAAGGACCAGATCATGGACGCCATGCTCGACCATGACCTGGGGATAAATCGCGCCCAAATGGAGCGGATGGCGCTGGATGCGCTGCGTGCCGTCGAGCTGGACCCGAGGGTGGGCAACATGTACCCCCATGAGCTGAGCGGCGGCATGAAGCAGCGGGCCTGTATCGCCATTGCTATTGTCATGACGCCCAAGGTCATCATCGCCGACGAGCCGACCAGCGCGCTCGACGTTGTGACCCAGCGCCAGGTGATGCAGACCATCGGCCGCATCCAACAGGAGATGGGCAGCGCGGTGATCCTCATCGGTCACGATATGGGGCTGATGGCCCAGTTTGTGGACCGCATCGCCGTCATGTACGCCGGCAGTCTGGTGGAACTGGGCAGCGTGAAGGATACCTTCACCGAGCCGCTGCACCCCTATACCCAAATGCTCATCAGCAGCCTGCCGGTCTTGGGCAGAAAGGGCATCTTCCGGGGCATCCCTGGCATCACCCCGCTCTTGCGGGACCTGCCGCCCGGCTGCGTCTTCCACGACCGCTGCCCCAAGGCGATGCCCATTTGCACCGAGCAAGCGCCCCTGCTGGAGCTACAGGGGCCAGACCATTGGGCCGCCTGCCATCTCTATGAGAACGGCGCGCCGATTGCCTTGGTAGAACCAAAGGATACTGTCAGGACGGAGATTGAGGCGACAAAGCGATGAGCCATCTGCTGGAACTACGCAACGCCACCAAAGTCTTTAAAGGCGGAACAGTGGCGTTGGATAACTTCTCCTTTTGGATTGATGCCGGCGCCCCTTCGATTGTCTCGGTGGCAGGCGAAAGCGGCAGCGGCAAGACGACTCTGGGCTTGATGATCTTGGGCTTCCTGGAGCCAAGCGCCGGCACGGTGCTCTACAAAGGACGCGAGTTGGGCAAGCTCAACAATCAGGAACGCTCGGCCTTTCGCAAAGAAGTGCAGGCCGTCTTCCAAGACCCCTTTGCCGTCTACAACCCCTTCTACAAGGTAGACCACATCATGGAGGTGCCCATCAAGAACTTCCGGCTGGCGAAGTCGCACGCCGAGGCGCGCCGCATGATCGAGGAGGCGTTGGTCAGCGTGGGGCTGCGCCCGGAAGAGACATTGGGCCGCTTTCCCCACCAACTGAGCGGCGGCCAACGCCAACGCCTGGCCGTAGCCCGCGCCCTGCTGCTCCGCCCCAACCTGCTCATTGCCGACGAGCCGGTCTCCATGGTAGACGCCTCCCTGCGCGCCACCATCTTGGAAAGCATCAACAAGCTCAACAGCGAGTTGAATGTCACCGTCCTCTATATCACCCACGACCTGACCACCGCCTATCATGTGAGCGATTACATCATCATCCTCTACCGCGGGTCGGTTATGGAAGCGGGCGATGTAGACACGGTGATCACCGAGCCGAAGCATCCCTATACCCAGTTGCTCATTGACTCGATCCCGTGGCCGGACATCACGCGCCAGTGGGGCCAGCATGAGATCGTCTCGCCGGAAGAGGACAAATCGGTGGCGTCACAGGTGGGCTGTAAGTTCGCAGGGCGCTGCCCCCACGTCATGCCCATCTGCACCCAAAGCCCGCCGCCGCTCTACCAGGTGGACGGGCAGCGCGTGGCGGCCTGCTATCTCTACGAGAGCAGCCCTGTCCTGCCGGGCGAGCAGTTGGGCGGGCTGTTCAAGAGCAGAAAGATACGCACCCCTAGCCCCAACGGTGCAGACGCAATGCCGGCGGCGGTCAAGACTACCCAATGATCCCATCTCACTCACAGTATGGTTCCTTCACGTGGACAACCAGCATGAGCCAGCCCTATCTAGCCAGGACATTGTTTACCGTCTGAGCCGGAAGCAAGGGCTTCAGGTCACGGCGCTTGGTCGCGCCAACGCTGCCCCCTGGGTGACCGGCCCGCGCGGCGGCCCGGCCTTTACCGTTGTCTGCAACGACCAGCAAATTGACGGGCACAGCGCAGACTTTCAGGTACAGCAGGTCGAACAACGCACGCTGGACGGGCAGCGCAGCCGTCTCAGCGTGTTCGGAAACATTTCCCCCTTCCATTTGGAGATCGAGCACCACACGCTGGCCTTCCCCGGCTCGACCCTCCTGGAGCAGTGGGTCACAGTGCGCAACAGCGGCGCGGCCGCCGTCCGCATCTCCCGGCTCGACGCCATCACCCTCGACCTCGTTGCGCTTGACCCTGCGGCCAGCTACGAGCTGATGTACTTCACCAGTGACTGGGGCGCGGAGTTTGAGAGCATCCGCGAGCCGCTCGACCGCACCGGCAAGGTGCTGGAGACGCGCGCCGGGCGCTCCTCCAAAGGCCAACATCCCTGGTTTGCCCTCTTGCGCAACGACGGCGAAATCCTTTCCGCCTCGGTCCTATGGTCCGGCAACTGGGTCTTTCGCTTTGAGCCGTTACCAGAGGGCGGTATTCGCCTCAGCGGCGGCCTCCACGACTGGGCCTTCTTTAAAGATTTGCAGCCAGGCGAGGCGGTGGAGAGTCCTCATGTGGCGCTGGCGTTGGGCGGAGGCGGCGACCTGAACAGCGTCTCCATCCAGTATGGCCGCGTGGGCCGCCGCTACTGGTACCCCCACAACGCGCTCTCGGAGAGCTTGCCGGTCGAATGGAATCACTGGTGGAGCTACGAAGACAAGGCCATCAACGAGGAGGTCTTCCGCCAAAACGTAGAGAAGGCAAAAGAACTAGGCATTGAGGTCTGCACCCTCGACGCCGGCTGGTTCGGCCCCACCGACCCGGCCACCCACTGGTACCACTACCGGGGCGACTGGGACCTGGTCAACACCACACGTTTCCCCAGCGGAATGCGCGCCCTGGCCGACCATGTGCATCGCCACGGCATGCGCTTTGGGCTATGGTGTGAGATCGAGGGCCTGGGCAAAGACGCCGCCCTGGCGACAACCCACCCGGAGTTCGTGGCCGCGCGCGACGGCGCGCGGCTTGGCTATGTCTGCTTTGGCAACCCGGCTGTACAGGAGTGGGCCTTTGCAACGCTGGACCGGCTGATTACCGGCTATGGCTGTGACTGGATCAAGCTCGACTTTAACCTCGACCCTGGCGCCGGCTGCAACCGCACCGACCACGGCCACGGCGCCGGCGACGGCTTGTTCGAGCACTATCGCGGTTACTACCGGACGCTGGAACGAGTCCGCGCCCGCCATCCAGAGGTGATCCTGGAGAGCTGCTCGTCAGGTGGGCTGCGGATTGACCTAGGGCTGCTCCAGCGGACCTATATGACTTTCTTAAGCGACCCCGACTGGCCGGTGCATGACTTGCAGTTGTATTGGGGCGCCACCACCATGCTCGCCCCCAATGCCTGTCTGCACTGGAGCTACTCCGAATGGCTAGGCGACCGTCCTCACCAGTCCTTCAACCCGCGCGACCCCAACCTGACCCAACGCCAACTGGACTACTACACCATCATTGCCCAGCTCGGCGTCTTTGGCATCTCCCAGAAGCTGCCGGAGCTGCCCCAATGGGTGGCGGAACGCCTGGCCCATCATGTGCGCGTCTACCAGCGCCACATCAAGCGCTTTGTCCGCAGTGGAGACGTTTACCGGCTCACCGGCCAGCCCCGCCGGGACGGCAGCGGCGAGCGATGGGCTGCCTTCCAGTACAGCTTGCCGGAAAGCGATGAGCATCTGCTCTTCGTGTTCCGGCTGGATGGCAGCGAGCCGGAGCGGGTCCTGCGCCTGGCCGGGCTGGCAGCAGAGCAGGACTACCAACTGGAGTGGCTGACCGGAGAGCGAGCCGAGCAGTATTCGGGTCACAGCTTGATGACCGAAGGTCTCTGCTTCAGCGGCATGGCTGAAGAGGAGGCAGCACTCGTACAGGTGCGCCCGGCGTAATCTTCGTCGTTCTCACGCACGCTGGTTCATGCATTCTGAAGTTTATGCTCCCCGAAACTCATGCTCTCTGAAACCCATGCTCTCTGAAGGAGGAAACCGATGGACAACCGATCTGCTCGGACAAATAAGGTACTGGCTCAACCAATGACGCGGCGGCAATTGCTGCTGGCGATAGGCCGGACAAGCCTGGGGGTAGGGGCCTTCTCATGGCTGGCTGCCTGTACCCCGCCTGCGGCAGCGCCCTCTACCGGCGCGAGCCAGGAAGAAGGCGAGGCTGCTTCCGGTGAGACGGTCACGATCCAATATTGGACCTTCTGGGCCGACCGCTGGGGCGAGCAGCAGGGCCGCATTGTCGAAGAGTATAACGCCACCCACGACGATATCCAGGTCGAGATGTTGATCGTGCCCTGGGGCGAGCTAGCCACCAAACTCCTGACCGCGGTCTCGGCGGGCAATCCCCCTGATTTCAGCATTATCAACCGCTCCGAGGTGGTAGAGTGGGCCGTGCGCGGCGGCGTCATGCAGCTCGATGACTACATCGCCGCTGCCGCCGAGACCAAGCCGGAGGATTGGTTCGAGTCGGCGTGGACCGAGTGCGTTTGGGAGGGGAAGACCTACGCCCAGCCCTTTGAGAGCGGCACCTACGCGGCCTGGTACCATACGGGCCTGATGGAGGAGGCCGGCCTAGACCCCGCCGCGCTGCCCACCGTCTGGTCAGAGGTGGACGCTATGGCCGAGGCGATCACCGAAGGCAATCCCCAAGATGGGTACAGCCGAGTGGGCTTCATTCCCTGGCAGTCGCGGCGCGACCTGCTCGGTTGGCTTTCGGGCGGCCAGTGGTACGATGAGGCGAACCGCAAAATCACCGCCGTGACGCCGGAGAATATCGCAGCTATGGAGTGGGTGAAGCAGTATGCCGACAAATATGGCGGCGAAGCGCTGGAACGCTTCCGCCAGGGGCTTGGCGAGGGGGACACTGCCGATGACCCCTTCTATCGCAACCAGCTCGGCTCCGTTTGGAAGGGCAGTTGGTCGCTTTCGGCCAAGGTCGAGTATGCGCCTGATGTCCCCTTCGACGTGGCCCCGCTGCCCTACCGCGACGGCACCCACAATGCCAGCATCAACCAAGGCTCCGCCTGTGTCCTGCCCACCGGCTCTCCGCAGCCCGACCCGGCCTATCGCTTCCTGGAGTGGATGTCCATCCATGGCATCCAGCTATGGGTGCCCTTTGCCGCCGACATGGTCTCGCGCAAGGATCAGACGGACATCTACCCGGACGCACTGCCGGACGACGAGCAGTTCCGCGGGCACTGGCAGCTCTACAATGATGCGCTGGCCTATGCCTACCACGAGCCGGCGATTCCGGCGCGGCGCTTCTGGGGCGACCAGTTGAACGCTGCGGTGGATGCGGTCGTGCGCGGCGTCCTCTCGCCGGAGCAGGCGCTCCAAGAGGCGCAGGATGCGACCCAGCGAGAGCTGGACAAGGCGCTAGGCGTCGCCTAGCCACGGCAAACGCAGCGGGCAGAGGCTAGACACCCTCTGCCCGCTTGGCTAGACTGTAGACGGCTGCACAAGGTCACAAGTCCCTATGGCGACCATCACCCAGACTCCACCCAAAGCGTTGCGCACCCAACGGCGCTGGCCGTCCCGCCGTGAGTGGCGCGAGAACCTGACGGGCTATCTATTCTTTGCCCCCTGGATGGTCAACCTGATCCTCCTGAACTTCGTGCCCATCGGCGCCGCCGTCTACTATAGCTTCACCCAATATTCTGTGCTACAGGAACCGAGGTGGATCGGGCTGGGCAACTATCATGAGATGTTCTTTGTGGATGAGCTGTTCTGGAAGGCCATCTATAACACCGTCTACTATTGTATCTTTGCGGTTCCGCTTGGGTTGGCGCTCTCGCTGCTCCTGGCGGTGATGCTGAACTACCAGATTCGCGGCATCTCCTTTTTCCGGGCGACCTTTTTCCTGCCCTCGATTGTGCCCACCGTGGCGGCCTCGATTGTCTGGGCGTGGATTCTGCACCCGGAGTATGGGCTGATCAACGACATGCTGGGTCGGGTGGGCCTCCCCGGCCCGCCCTGGCTCACCAGCGAGGTCTGGTCCAAGCCTGCCTTTATCCTCATGAGCCTGTGGGGGATCGGCCCGACCACCATCATCTTTCTGGCCGGCCTCCAGGACATTCCGGAGCATCTGTACGAGGCAGCGGAGATTGACGGCGCAAACATGTTCCGGCGCTTCCGCCATGTCACCTTGCCCATGCTCTCGCCGACCATCTTTTTCAACCTGGTGATCGGCCTGATCAGCGCCTTCCAAATTTTCGCCCAGGTCTACATTGTCTCGGAAGGCGGCCCGCTCTGGTCAACGCTGTTTTATGTCTACTACTTATACCGGCAGGGCTTCCAGTATTTCAACATGGGCTATGCCTCGGCGCTCGCCCTGGTGCTTTTTGTGATCATCCTGGCCTTGACCTTGGTGGTGCTCGCCACCTCGCGGCGCTGGGTCTACTATGAAGGCGCCCAGCCTCGCTAGGGCCAGGCGACAGGCAAGCCTAGCTGCGCTCCAGAGGGTCCCCAATGGCTCAAGATGCGACTCAAGACGCGACTCAACCTGCTCGAGGACAGCCCGCCTCGCTTCAGACGCCTGTGCTGCAAAACCGGCGGGTCCTGACCGCCATCAACCAGACGATTGCCTACGTGGTGTTGCTGGCCGCCGCCATTGCCTTTTTGCTGCCGCTCTTTTGGATGGTCAGCACCTCGCTCAAGCCAAAAGACCAAATCTTTGCCTATCCATTGGTCTGGATTCCCAACCCGCCCCAGTGGGATAACTATCCGGAAGCGCTGAACAATCCTTCGTTCAAGTTCCTGCTCTTCTTGGGCAACAGCCTCTACTATGCGCTGGCCTCGACGGTAGGCATTGTCATCTCCTGCTCCTTTGTGGCCTATGCCTTTGCGCGGCTGCGCTGGTGGGGCCGTGACTTCTGGTTTGTGCTGACCCTCAGCACCATGATGATCCCCTATCCGGTCACGCTGATCCCCCTGTTCCTGGTCTTCAAGCAGATCGGCTGGGTAGGCACTTTCAAGCCGTTGATCGTGCCCAACTTCCTAGGCACAGCCTTCTTCATCTTTCTGCTGCGCCAGTTCTTCCTCTCGATCCCGCTGGACCTATCCGATGCGGCGCGTATTGACGGCGCCAGTGAGCTGGGCATCTTTGGGCGCATTGTCCTGCCGCTGGCCAAGCCGGCCCTGGCGACCGTCGCCCTCTTTACCTTTCTCTACGCCTGGAATGACTTTCTTGGGCCGCTGATCTACCTCAACGACGGCGACAAGTACACGCTGGCCGTCGGTCTGGCCGCCTTGCGCGGCCAGTTCCGCACCCAATGGGACCTGATGATGGCCGCGGCGACGGTCGTCACCGTGCCGGTGGTGATCCTCTTCTTCTTTGCCCAAAAGCAATTTATCCAGGGCATCACCTTGACCGGCATGAAAGGGTAGATAGCTTCTCTAGAAGCCACGCCCCTTGTTCCAGATGCGAGCAGTCCACTTGAGCCCTTTGGGCAGCTTGTTGTACAGCTCTTTGTATTTGATGTACTTGCCCAGCTTCTCCTTAGCCTTGTCTTCGGACATCCCGCCGATGCGCTTGGACATGTACTGGGCGCTCCCCTTGATCATCGCATAGTTGCGTTTGTCACTGGCGCCGTAGCGCTTGTCAATGCTCTTGACCGACCGGACCAGGCCCATGTCCTCCAAGGCTCGCCTCAGATCGGCGAGGCCTAGATCAATTCCCCGGCTGACCCAGGTGCTCACCTGATTGTCATCAATCTGGCTGACGAGGGCCGGGTGGGACTGCTTGAACTTCTTGAGGAAATTGCTGATAAGCATGTTGCGGTTGCCGGGGTCCATAAGCCACTCAAAGGCGGCCATGTGCGTAGGCATGTCAATGCTGCCATCCCGTTTGAACGATGCACCCCTGACATCCATATCATTGTCAATGGTTGCCGCGCGCTGCGTTGCTGAGTTGTAGAAGAAATTCCCCAAATTGACGCGCATCCCAATCAGACGGTCGGTATTCCCCAAGAACGAATCGGCCACCATAATCCGGCCCGTATCTTGCAACGCTTGTTGGTTCTGGATGAACTCCAGCGCCTCGTTGTGGCTGGCATCCTCGGAAAGAGTTTGTATCGAACGACCGGCCACCGCGCTCATCACCAGCCAGTAGCGGTTGGCCTTCAGCTTTTCCGCCAGCTCATTATCTCCCCTGGAATTCTCAATGGTGGTGCTTGCGAAGAGTTGTGAGATCGGGTCATCGCCGGTGATCGGATAGGTGACGGTCTTTGGGGTTGCCAACCCGGTGATCGCGCCTGTCATCTTGTTGGCATACTCGATGTTGCCCGGATCGACCACCGGTTTCACCACAATCATGTCACTGCCCTTGTAGACGAAATAGACGCCTTCTACCCCTTCGCCGGAGCGTTTAATGCGATTGACCGGCGCCCAGGTGTCCGGCGGGTCATCATAGGCCAGACGCTGAATCACTCCCTTGCTAGAACCGCCGCGCCGCACATGAGGCCAGGGCCGGTTATCCATTTGCTTGGCGCTTTTGCGGCGGATCGGTTTTACAGCTCCTTGCTGCATGGTGTGGACTGCTTCATGGGCTGTCAAGCGCAGATCGTGGGGAGACTGGCCCTGGCCGTAAAAGATATGATTCTTATAGGTGAAGGCTTTGGCGCCCAGCTTACGGTTCATCTGAATGGCATCGCTGCCTGTATGCACCCGGACTGTACTGAGATCGGCATCCAATCGAGGTTCCAGGATTCGGCGCAGACTGGCAGGCAGTGCGCTTCCACCGCTTTGGCTTTGGCGGATTTGACGTTCCAGCGTCCAATCCACCGACCCCCCTGCCGGGCCGACCATGCGCTGTACCGCGGCGGCGTCTGTTGTCGTGAAGGTTTCCTCGCCGGCGGGCGCCTGGATGCGCCGGGGCGCCGCCACAATCTCGGCAGCAAGCCGGTCAGCCTCGCGCTCATAGGGGTCATTCGCAGGGCCAACCATAAGCTTTGGCTGTACAAGAGGAGCACTGCTCCTCGTTTCACTGCCTTGTCTGCCTGTCAGGAGCTGCTGCACCGCTTGGTTACCGATCGCCCGTTGGAGGGCCAAAACCTCGTTGGGTGACAGGCGCTTCGGCTGCAAGCGCACCCGCTGCGCCATCCCCTCACCCAAGCGCGTTGGCTCCGCTTGTGCGGCAAAGGGGGTAGGGTGTTGAGGGCCGGTGGATTTACGGTGGGCGATATGTTCACCGTGTTGCGTGAGCGTTGGCATGGGTTATTCCTCACCTCTGAGTAGGTCCTTGGTCACACAGCGCGCTTCTCGTAAGAGGGATCTTTCTATACTTATCTTGACTTATCGTGTGAGATCAATATGACTACCGGTCGTATGAAGATTCAGCCAAGCAGCCAGCAACCTACCAACCAGAGCAACAAAGCTGTGGAGAAATAAAGCGGAGGTCGCTATTAATAAACGATGGCTTGATAAACGACAGATGAAGAACTGGACAGGAAATGCTTAAATACTAATGATAGCACACACCTGATAACTAAGCAACTTCGACCACAGGCGCAGACACACCTTTCGCCTGCATTGGACGGATCGTGAAAGACGGTATATCCTATTGATGTGCTATTGTTGGTGTCCTAATTGAGACGTGCCGGCCAGCGCAGCATATTCCTGCTCAAGGATGCTCATCCATACATCTGATTCCCAGCGCCCGTTGATGAGCGCGCCTTCGCGCTCAATGCCTTCGCGCACAAAGCCGGCCTTCTCATAGGCGCGGATGGCGCGATGGTTAAAGGCCAGCACTCGCAGGTCCACCCGGTGGAGGCAAAGGGATTCAAAAGCAAAACGCAGCACTAGCCGGGTCGCCTCAGTACCGAGTCCTCGATTCCAGTAGGCCGGATTGAAGATGCCCACGGCATAGCGGGCGCGGCGGTTGGGCAAGTCGAATGAGTGCAGACGGGCTGTGCCGATGCAGCGTCCCTCGGTCTCGATCACCCAGGAGCAGGGCGCGCCGGCCAGCACCTCCTGGTACCAGCGGGCTGCATCCTCGGCGCTCATCGGGCCGCTGGCTGCGTCTTCGGCGCCGACCATGCGCCGGAACTCGGCGCTGCGCCCGGCCTGCCGGCGCCCCTCCTGGTCACCGGGCTGGGGTGGTCGCAACCGCACATGCTCGCCGGCCAGAATTGGGGTCTCATTGGGCAACACAATCGAGTTCATTGCTTGAAGCTGTATTCACTGGGGCATGATAACTTGGATAACATCTGAGCACATATTATGACCGTCTCACGCGAAAACTCGAAGTTGGTCTACCAGGGGATCAAGGACGCGGGCATCCGTTTCATCACCGCGCTGCCCGAAACCTGGCTGGTCTATCTGCTTCAGATGGCCGAGAGCGACCCGGAGATGCGCCTGATCGAGGTCGCCAAGGAGGAAGAGGCCATAGGCATCGCCGCCGGCGCGTACTTTGCCGGCACACCAAACGTGCTGCTCATGCAGAACCACGGCTTTCTGGCCGCAATTAACGGCATCGTCTCGCTCGCCATGCTCTACAGCGTCCCCCTCTGCATGTTGATCGCCCACCGGGGGCATATGGGGGAGCCGTACCCCTGGCACACGCGCGGCGGCATCGTCACCGAGCCGGTGCTGCGCGGCCTGGGCATTCCCTTTGACTATGCGCGCGACCCCAGCCAGATCGCCCGCCAGATCCGCGAGGCCCATACCTTCTCGCTCAGTTCCCTCTCGCCGGTGGCGCTGTTGTTGACCCGTGACCTGATGGAAGGCGAAGTCTAGGAAAGGCCAGGATATGAAACGCAGCCAATGCATTGAGGCGCTCTATCCGGAGCTGCAAAACTGTCTGGTCGTGACCATCATGGGCGCGTGCGCCCAGGAGCTGTATGACCTGGGCCACCGCGAAAACTTCTTCTATCTGCAACACGCCATGGGCCTGGCCTCCTCCATTGGGCTGGGGCTGGCCCTCAACTTGCCGGAGGAAAAGGTCGTCGTGCTGGACGGCGATGGCTCGCTGCTGATGAACCTGGGCGCCCTGGCGACGCTGGCCCGCTACCGGCCTCGCAACCTGGTCCATCTTGTTTTTGACAACGGCAGCCTGCTCTCCACCGGCGGCTTTGCCTCGCATACCACCGAAGGGATCACCGACCTGGCCGCCATCGCCCGCGGGGCCGGCATCCAGCATGTTGCCAGTGTCAGCGCCTTTTACGACTTTATGGAGGCCGCCGCCGAAGCCTTTGAGCGGGACGACCTGAGCGTCATCGTCGCCAAGGTGGAGGCGACCGGCCCGGACCACTACGGGATGGACCTCAAACTGCCGGAGAACGCTTTCCGCTTCGAGCGATTCATCCGCCAGCGGCGTCGCCAGGCCATACACGCCTAGCGGCGGCCCAGGTCCACCATCCCCCAGCCTAGCTCGTCCATCTATGTCCATCTAGATCGAGA
Organism: Caldilineaceae bacterium; assembly: GCA_035574055.1. GTDB lineage: Bacteria > Chloroflexota > Anaerolineae > Caldilineales > Caldilineaceae > QEUY01. Next base: position 80 of record DATLZJ010000735.1, on the reverse strand, counting down.
GGAACGTTTATGCCCAGCCCAACCGACCTGCTGGCCCAATTGGTCAATGCCCTCAACGCGGGGAGCATCCGGGTTGTAGA
>DATLZJ010000734.1:0-11715 GCA_035574055.1 Caldilineaceae bacterium | reverse complement strand
CCGCCGCTGGTTCTGGTAGGGAAGGGGATCACCTTTGACACTGGCGGCATCAGCATCAAGCCCAGCGAGAATATGTGGGCCATGAAGCAGGATATGGGCGGCGCGGCGGCAGTCGTCGGCGCGCTGGAGGTCATCGCCCGGCTTCGGTTGCCGCGGCGGGTGATCGGAATGGCGGCCTGTGTTGAGAACATGCCCGACGGCAAGGCGTTTCGCCCTGGCGACATCTGGACCGGGATCACCGGTAAGTCGGCTGAGATCATCAGCACCGACGCCGAGGGGAGATTGGTGCTGGCCGATGCGCTTGGCTACGCCGCTCGCTTTGCGCCTTCGGCGGTGGTAGACCTGGCGACGCTGACCGGCGCAATCGGGGTCGCTTTGGGCAGCCAGGCAGCCGGTCTTTTCAGCAATGATGCAACCCTGCAAGACGCGCTGCTGGTCGCCGCCGAGCGCAGTGGGGAGCGGCTGTGGCCCATGCCGATGTACGATGAGTACAAGGACGAGATCAAGAGCGAGATGGCCGAAGTCAAGAACAGCGCAGGGCGCGCCTCCGGTGTGGCGGCCAGCGCCAAGTTCATTGAGCACTTCACCGAGGGCTATCCCTGGGCACACCTTGACATCGCGGCGATGACGTGGACCAACAGCGATGGGAACCCGCTAACGCCCAAGGGGGCAACCGGATATGGTGTGCGGCTGCTGGTCGAGCTGGCGAAAGCTGCCTAGTCTCCGTATCCCCGCCCAGGAAAAAGGACTGCCTGCCATGCGTAAACAACCGATTGCCGCCATCCGTCTTCCCCTCTTTCGCAAGGGTCTGCTCAGTCTGGGCATCGCTGGGCTGGCGACGGGGCTGGCGGCGCCCATCACCCAGGCTGCCCCACGGCTCCAGGAGAGCCAACCGGAGAGCCAAAGCGGCGCACAGCTTTGGCCTGTTCTGCTGCCGCTGATGGCTGCGGCTATTGCCGTCGAGCGGGCGATTGAGGTGATTTGGAACTATATAGACTGGGTGCTGCTCAATGTGCGCGGGTGGACGCCGACGGATCTCAAGTCCAGCCAGTACATGCAGTTCAAGAGCGGCACCAGCCTGGTGATTGGGGTGGTTCTGGGCATTCTGATCTCGAATTACACCGGGATGCGGCTCTTCGATTACCTGCGCCCACTGGCGCCGCGTTTTTTGGAAACGGTGCCGCCGGTATGGGATGTGCTGATCACGGGCTTTATCATCGGCGCCGGCACCAAGCCAACCCACGACTTGCTGGGCATTATCACCCAGACCAAGAATTTGTTGGGGAACAGCGCTATCCGCCAGCGCGAGGCGGCAGGCGCGGCGCTGGCCGAGGGGGTGCTGAAGCTGGCCCAAAGCGATGCACAGGCATTGATTGATGTGCCCGGCGTGGGACCGGCGCGCATTGCCGCCCCCGGCCAGGGGATGCGCGACGAGGAGGAGGGCGCGGCGCCTCCGGCGACAACCACCGAGCAGTACATCCAGATGATCCACGACCGTACAGTCGTTTAGTGACCGGATCGGCTGCGCCTGTTTGGCGGCGCAGCGCTGACCGCACGGGAGACTAAAAAAGTAGGGCCTCGCCCGGTCAAGTCCGGCGAGGCTCTTTCGCTTTGCGGCTCAAGTGGTTGGGGAGGTCAGGGGCGTGCAGCGCCGGCTCCACCACCGCCACGCCACCCAGAGGAGCGCAGCCAGCACCAGGGCGGCCATCAGCGCGGGCCGCGCCCGTTGGGCTGGCTCCGGCGGGCGGCGCGTGCCCAACACCCGTTGGGCGTGATGCTGGCGATGGGTGCGCTCCAGCGCCTGGTGCAATTGGTGGCGAAACTCAGGTGTGGGATGGACAGGCGGGACCGCATCCGCGACCTCTTCGGCCAGCTCGGTCAACGGCGCTAGATCGGGCGCAAGCACAGTGATCTTGGCGATGAGGTTGTCGTTGACCTGGACGCCGACTTTGCGGGTTTGGGGGTGCGGGCGCGCCGAGAGGCGACGGAAATGGCCCTCCAGGACATCCTCGGCCTCTAGCGTCCGGCCATCACCCAGATCAATGCCGGAGGCTGGCCGCGGCGCACGCAGCGCCCGCCAGTCCAGCCGGAGCCAGGTTGGTCCCGTCCAAGTTGCGCCGACCCAGTGAGCAAAGGCGGTCATTCCCTCTCCTTTGTGACCACAGCCGGTTCCTCGGCGGTTTCATCCCGTCCTGCCGGCTGGCCCAAGCCCCAGCCGCGCGCTTCCAGGTCCTTACGCAGCGCGGCCAGGGTACGGAAATAGAGCGACTTGATGGCGCTCTCACTCTTGTTCATCAGCTCGCCGATCTCAAGGTTTGACATCTGGCTGCCGAACTTATAGAGAAGCAGGTTGCGCCGTTCTTCGGGCAACCGGTTAATGGCCGACCAGAGAGCCGCATTGGTCTCCTCCTGCTCTAGCTTCTGGTGGGGCGTGTCGCCCTCTTGGCTGTGGAACCAGAGCCGGTCTAGGGAGAGGAAGCGGCGGCGGCTGCGGTCGCGGTGCCAGTTGGCGACTAAGTTGTGGGCGATGCGGAAGAGCCAGGCCGAGAAGGGCGCTCCCCGGTCCTCGTATCCGTCCAGGCTGTCCAGCGCCCGGTAGAAGGTGCGCGCCGTCAAATCTTCGGCGTCTTGCACATTGCCGACCCGGTGGTAGATATAGGCGTAGATACGGTCTACGTAAGCCTCGTAGAGGGCGCCGAAGGCCGCCGGGTCTTGCCGCGCCGCCTCCACCAGATGAGCGTCATCGCTGGTTGCGGCGACGGCCTCCTCCGGCGATGGGGCCAGCGTCTCATCAATGACAGGCGCCGCGGGCGCGCCGCGCAGGACGCCCAGCAGCCGCTGGTCTAGTCGTTTTCGTTCCTGAATAGCCACCCTACGATCCTCATCAGCAGCGTTGCAGCCGGTTAGGCAAGCGTACCGCCGTAGTGTACAGCATATGGGCCGCCCATGCAACGGCGGCGCCGGCCCATGACGGCGGTTGGGGTACAAAACGTTGCGTGGAGCCGAATGGTTTCGCAGGCAGCAGGGGAGAAACACCTGCGCTGTGCCGGGGCGCTTGTTCCACTTTTGGGCGACTTATGCTATACTCTCCGCAATCTTCCAAGCACCTTTCAGCCATCGCCCGCCGCGCCGGTCGGCAGGGTGGGCGCATCCGGCCAATCATTTGCCAAGGTTCGTTTGCCAATGTGCAGTCAGGCGCGTCCTGACCGTACTCACTTGACCCATGCAGGGAGGCACACGTGCGGGTAAGCTGCCTTCAGGAAAATCTGGCCAAGGGCCTCTCCATTGTCGGCCGAGCCGTCTCCACGCGCAGCACGCTTCCGGTGCTGGGGAATATTCTGCTGGAAGCGAAGAACAATGAGCTGCGGCTGGCGGCGACCAACCTGGAGATCGGCGTCAATTGCTGGATCGGCGCAAAGGTTGAGGACGAGGGCGCTATTACCGTGCCCGCCCGTCTGTTAAGCGAGTTTGTCAACAGCCTGCCGCCTGAGCGCATTGATATGGAGCTGGCTGTGCGCACCCAGACGCTCCACCTCCGTTGCGCCCGCTATGACGCCAATATGAAGGGCATCGACGCGGCGGATTTCCCGATCATCCCTACGGCGGGCATCGGCCAGGAGATGGATGAGGCCGCCGAGGTGCTGGAGGGGACGCGCATCGAGCTGGAGACCGCAGGGCTGCGCAAGATGATAGACCAGGTGATCTTTGCCGCCTCCAGTGACGAAAGCCGCCCTACCCTAACGGGCGTTGAGGTGAGCTTTCAACCCTCACGGTTGACGATGGCCGCGACCGACGGTTATCGGCTGAGTGTGCGCAGCGCCCATCTGAACAAACCCTTTGTCAGCGACAGCTTAACGGTAATTGTGCCGGCGCGCAGCTTGGGCGAACTGGGGCGCATTATCGCCGATGCCGATGCCGAAAAGCCGGTCCAGGTCATTGTGACCCAGGCGCGCAACCAGATTCTCTTCCAGGTCTCCGGCAAGGAAGGGCGCGGCGCATTTCATCGGGTCGAGCTGGCAAGCCAGCTTATTGATGCGCGCTTCCCCGATTACCGGGGCATTATTCCCAAGAGCCACACGACGCGTACCGTGGTGGACACGGCCTCTTTCCTCAAGGCTGTGCGCGTCGCCCAGTTGTTTGCCCGCGACAACGCCAATATCGTGCGGGTGGCAATTAGCCCCGGCAACGGTGGGCAGGGCCAGGGCCATGTGCGGCTGACGGCCACCAGCACCGAGATGGGCGATAGCGTCAATGAGCTGGACGCTATGGTAGAGGGGAGCGACCTGGAGATCGCTTTTGCGGCCAACTTCTTGATTGATGTCTTGAGCCAGATAGACCAGCCGCAGGTAGTGCTGGAGACCACCCAGAGCACCCGCCCCGGTACGATCCGCCCGCTGGGCATGGGCGAGGATGAGTTCCTGCACGTGGTCATGCCCATGCATCCCCCGCGGTAGTTCCGGCATTCCCACCGGAACCACCGCTCGAGGTGACGAGGATTTCGCTATTATCCAACCGGCGCAAAGAAAACGAAGAGAGGCGGTGCTGAGTTGTTGCAGCACCGCCTCTTGATGATCTCACCCTTGACTGTAAGGGAAATGTAACGCGTCTCTGCTCTCTCAGGCGATGAGAGGCTCCCGGCTGCTACGCTCGCGCCTCTACTGCCAGGCGAGAAGCCACTGGCCGGAGTTGCCGGGGTCCGGCTCGAAGCGCAGCCATAGGGGGACAGCCTGGTTCGCCTCGACCTGAATCTCGGCATTCCCGGATAGCCCACCCCATGGGCTGCTGGCGGTAAAGGCGACTCGACCGGGATAGACCACAATGCTGACCGATCCACCGGGAGGCAGGTCGTACTCGCTGGGTCCCTCCTGGGGGCGGAACTGCTGGTCTAGGGTAAAGCGGATGTCGTGCTGGAAGCCGTTGTTGACCACCAGCAGGGCCTGGCCCTCAGGAATGGCTGCGTTTGCCTCCGGTTGAGCCGGCGGCGCCTCGGGCTGTTCAGGCTGTGGTTGGGGTTCGGTGTTTGGCTCGGAAGGCTCCTCTTCCGGCAGGACGACCACCGGCGCCGACTCTTGAGCGGTTGCGACCGGCTCCGGGGTTGGCGGCGGAGCTGGCGCCTCGACCACCGGCAAGCTGTTCAGGTCGCCGTCGCAGGTGACAAAGCTTGGGCTGGCGGTAATCCAGCCATCCTCTGCTACCGATGGGGCGACGGTCAACCACTGGCTGTCGGCGCTGCGCCCGGTCACTGCTACGGTCGCCGGCTCGGCTTCGGTGGTGCGGACCTTGTCAACGATCTCGTATTGCAGGCCGGGGCCGCTGCGCACATTCAGCACCGGAACGGCCAGGCGACAGATGATCTCGCCCGGCGCCGGGGCCAACGTCGCCTCGGCAGCCGCAGCAAGTTCGCTTGGGGCGGCTACATCGGCTACGACCGGCCTCAAGTCAATGCTCATGACCTCGCTGCCGGTCTCTGCGCCGGGTCGCTCAACGGCTACCAGGGCGTAGTAAACGCCCGCATTCAGCGTTTTGGGCGTCCATTCGCAGACCGACTGGCCGTCGAGGGTGAGACAGTTGCGCACGTAGAGGATGGCCGGCACGCCGGAAGCAACCGCAAATTCATGGACAGAGGTGGGCGGCAGTTCATAGACCTCGTTTCGATAGACCACCTGCTCGGCCTGACCTGTGCGGTTTTGGACCCAGACCTGGTCGGTAGGCGGCGTACCCGCCTCGCGCAAGAGCAGCCGGACACCGGCGGTCGCTTCCGGCGCATTATAGATCTCATAGAACCCGTTCTGGGTGATCAGGTAGGGGTCCCAGAAACAGGCGCCGGTGCTTTCCGGTGTAGCCGCATCGCAGTTGTAGAGGTTGAGCACGCTGGTCGAGCGCGGGAGAGACAGCCCCATCGAGCGACCGGCTTCCAACTCATAGGTCATGCCCTCTACAAAGAAGCGGGCGTTGTTGTCGCTGCGGTTGGTGACGATGGTGCCCTCCAGGGGCGCCTCGCCGGCAGCCGTTGCGGATAGCGGCGCCGTCTGCGTAACTGTGGCCGCGGCAGTGATTGGCGCCGCTTGGGCGGGCAGTGCCGTCGCGGTAACGGTAGGCGCCGGCACAATCGTGGGCGACGCCGGCGCATCGCTCTCCGGCTCCGCTTCGTCTTCGGTCTCCGTTGCAGCAGGGGTGCTTGGGCCGGCTTGCGCGGCCGTTACGGTGATTGTCTCGGTCGCCGGAGTTGGCGTGAGAGTGGGTGTAACCGTAGCTGTTGGCGCAACGGTTGGGCCGGGCAACAGTGTTTGGGTCAAACGGGGCGTAGCCGTAGCCTGTGGCGTTGCCTCTGGCGTGTTGACCTGGCTCAACTGTGCCAGTTGATCCGCCTGTGCTGCGAGGAGCAGGTGTGCAAGCGCGGAAGCAAGCAGACTACTGGAGGGGCTATTGGAGGGGCTATGCGCCTCGCCCGCATGGGCAACCGAGCGGCGCATCGGCTGGGCGTAGGTCACAGGCGCCGCTACGGTTGCCACCATCAGCGTGACCCACGCCACCAAGAGAATCCTCAGCAATAAACGCATGTATCCATTACCCTGGGCGCCGGGCTGTTGCCAAGCGGGCCGGTCCAAAACCGGCTAGGCTCGGCCACATCGCCGCCAGCGCGCCAATTGCTGCGAGTTGAACGGTCTTCAACCTGTCTCCACTCACAACGCAGCCCTACAACAGGGCCGCCGTGACTGATCTTACACCACTTTTGAGAGTGGCGCTAACTTGATTCACCTACAACCGCGGTACGGTTGTGCTACGAAACCTTCACACTCTGCTAACGGTTCGCCTCGAACGGCTTGTCCAAAGCACGGTTAGTGCAAAGCAATTTCGTATAATTGCAGAACGAATACGCTCGACGCCATGTTCCGGGTTACGCCTGGCGCGGCGATAGGGCGACGGTGAGCTAGAGCGAAAATGAGCTGTGCCAAGAGAGATACCCAAAAGAAAAGCGCAGCGGACGGACCACTGCGCCGTTTTGTGATTGGATTGTCGCCTTGACTGCTATTTGCTCTCGCGATAAATCACATGCCGGCGAACAATGGGATCGTACTTCTTTAGCTCCAGGCGCCCAGAGTCGTTGCGCCGATTCTTCTCGGTCAGATACATGTGCGAGCTTTCGGTGCTGCGCATCTTGATTAAGACGCGGGGACCCTTCTTTGCCATTGGTTTGTCTCCTTGCCGGAGCAGTGATCCAGCAGTGTATCCAGTGTTCAGCGAATTTCGCTACTCTCAGCCGATTTTGCGCCTATTATAGTCGAGTTGGCCGGCAAGATCAAAATCAAGCCGGCCCCTTTCATGCGTGCTCTACTCACCGAGATACTTGCCCACCAGGAGCTTGAGGCGTTCCCGCACCGCCGCTGGGACTGCGTTCCGGTTGGTGATGATGGCGTCTTGAAGCGCATTGGCGTAGGGCGACGGGCCGGCATCGGCCAGGGCTGCCACCGCGTTGACCACAGCCTGTTTCGCAAGTTCGGCGTTGCGCATGAGCACGCGCACCACCGCCTCCACCGTTACCGGCGTTTCGCTGGTGTGCCACACATCGTAGTCTGTCACATGGGCCATGACGGCATAGCTCATCTCCGCTTCGCGCGCCAATTGGGCCTCGGGCGTCGTCGTCATGCCGATGATATCCATGCCCCAGCTCCGGAAGACGCGGCTTTCGGCCTTGGTGCTAAAGCGGGGGCCTTCAATGGTGACATAGCTGCCGCCCAGGTGGACGTTGGCGCCGGCGGCGCGGGCAGCAGCATAGCAGACCTGGCTCAACACCGGGCAGAACGGGTCGGCCAGGCTGATGTGGACAACAAGGCCGCCGGTGCCGGCTGCCGGGTCATCGAAGAAGGAGAGGGCGCGACTCACGGTGCGGTCGAATAGCTGGTCTGGGATCACGATGTCGCCTGGGTGGATGTGCTCTTGCAGACTGCCGCAGGCGCTGACGCCGATCAGGTACTCGACGCCCAGCATCTTGAAGCCGTAGATATTGGCGCGCTGGTTGAGCCGGCTGGGGCTGATGCGATGGCCGCGACCATGCCGGGCGAGGAAGGCAACCCGCTGGCCGTGGAGCGTCCCGACCACATAGCTGTCGGATGGCTCGCCGAAGGGCGTCGAGAGCGAGACTTCCTCGACCTCGCGCAGCGCCTCAATTTGGTAGACGCCGGTGCCGCCGATGACGCCGATACGAATGGGTTCAGACATTGGGGTTGGCTCCTGACAGGTGGCTTGACGAGTGGCGCTTAAGCTGGTAGCTGTTCCACCGGAATGGCATCCAGACGGGGGTTCCGCCGATCCCGGTCGGACAAGATGGGCGACTGCACCCCCCAGTCAATGTCGAGACGGGGGTCATCCCAGGCCACGCCATATTCATCCTGGCCGTCGTAGTAGTTATCAACCAGGTAGAGCAATGTGGCCGGCGTCTTCGCCACAAAGCCGTGGGCGACGCCGACCGGGATCAGGAGGCCGGTCGGATTGGCGCTATCCAGGTCAAAGGTCTGGACCGCGCCAAAGGCAGGCGAGCTGCGGCGCAGGTCGGCCAAGCCAACCCGGATCGATCCGGCCACGACCTGCCAGTAATCTACCTGGCGATGATGGTAATGCAACCCGCGCAGAACGCCGGGCGCGCTGTCGCTGCGGTTGCTCTGGACAATGGCCCAGCTCCGCTCCGGAAACCACTCTTTACGGAAGGTCTCCATAAATAGACCGCGCGCATCGGTATAGACGCGGAAGGTAACAAGCTTGACGCCAGGAATGATGCTGGATTCAGTGATGTTGCTCATCTGGGAGTTAGGGCGCCACGGGGGCATGGGAAGGCTCGGCGGTCACGGCGCGCAGGGCGGTGAGCACCCGCTGCACAGCCGCGGCCTTCAGACGGTAGGCGGCGCGATTGGCGATGAGCACCGCCTGGCTTTCGAGGATGGTGCGCAGCTCCACCAAGCCGTTGGCGCGCAGCGTGCTGCCGGTCTGCACCAGGTCAACGATCAGGTCGGCCAGACCGACCAGGGGGGCCAGCTCCACGGAGCCTTTGAGGGCGATGATCTCGGCGTTGACGCCTCGCTGGCGGAAGAAGGCCGCCGTCAGATTGGGAAAGCTGGTTGCCACACGCGGCTGGCTGGCATAGCGCAGGGGCGTGTCTGGGCGATCTGCCGGGCCGGCCAGGCTCAGGCGGCAGTGGCCGAAGGGCAAGAGGAGCGGCTCATAGACATCGCGGTTGCTTTCGCGCAGCACATCCAGCCCACAGATACCGAGATCAGCGGCTCCGTACTCGACATAAATCGGAACGTCGCCCGGTTTTGCCATAATGTAGTGGATCGTGCCGTCGGTGCTGGGGAGGATGAGCTTGCGACCGGTGTTGCTGGCGGGAAGCGGGAGGCCGGCGCGCGCCAAGTGGGCCAAGGCGTCCTCAGTGATCCGTCCCTTGGCTAGCGCCACCATCAACACATTGGGATCGGCGGGCATAGGCAGGCTCCTCATGAGACAGGGCCAGGATCGGGGGCAGGGCGGCAGGCGGTGATGATGCGCTGATAGCCGGCGGCAGGCAGGAACTCGGCGGCGGCAGGCTCCGGCGCGGCGGTATCCAGCACAGCAAAGCCGGCGCCGGTCCAACTGAGGGCAAAGCGGGCGCCGTGGCGACGGGCCGCCTGGCCCAGCGCGTCCCCCTCGGCCCCATCCAGGCTCAAGGCGACGCGCAGCCCGGCAGCCCGCCATGCGGCGACAACGGCCAGCGCCTCGGCGCTGCCGCCGGTCGCGACCAGCAGGTCGGGCGCGACCGGACGCGCGACGCGGCGCGTCTGCCCCTGAAGCTCTTGGGCCGCCAGCATCCGGTCAATGCCCAGGGCTACGCCAACGGCAGGCTGGGCCGGCCCGAAGGTAGCGAGCAGATGATCGTAGCGCCCCCCGCTGCCGATGGGAAAGCCCAACTCTGGTGTGATGACCTCGAAGGTGACGCCGGTATAGTAACCGAGGTTGTGGATCTCGGTTAGGTCGAGATGGACGAAGTCCGCCACCCCAAAGGCGACGAGGCCGGTATAGATGGCGCGCAGGTTCTCGAGCGCGCGATGCATGGTGTAATTGAGGCAGAGACGACCGGCCTGGTCAAGGAGGGCATGGGCATCGCGCCCGCTCAAGCGAGGCAACCCCTCCACCGCATGGCGCTGTTGGGTTCGTAGGGGAACGCTGCGTAGAAAGTCGTCGAGCTGCTCGGCGCTGTTGCGGTCAATGGCATGTTGGAGCGCCGCAGCCTGGTGGTCTTCAAGGTGTAGGTCTTGGAGAAGCCCATCGAAGTACTGGATTTGGCCCAGCACCAGGCGGAATGCTTCGATGCCCGCGGCGCGCACCGCATGGACGGTCAGGGCAATGACCTCGGCATCGGCTTCGGGGGAGCCGGCGCCGATCAGCTCCACTCCGGCTTGCCAAAACTCGCGCTGGCGACCGGCCTGGGGCGCGGTGTAGCGAAAGACGCTGCCGGCATAGCAAAAGCGCTGGGGCATCGGCCAGTCGTGGAGCCGCACACCGACTAGACGAGCCACCGGGATGGTCATATCCGGGCGCAGGGCCAGGGTGCTGCCGTCCCGGTCCAGAAAGCGGTACATCTCGGCCTGAAGTTTTTCGCTGGCGCGGCCGCGGTAGGTGTCGGCGTATTCGAACATGGGCGGGATGACATCCTCATAGCCCCAGGTCCGGAAGAGTTGAAGCAGGCGCGCCTCCAGTTCACGCCGATCAAGGGCCTCGCGCCAAAAGTAATCGGCGACGCCGGTTGGGATATGGGCCTGACGCGTCGCGTCTGGCGGCAGCAGGCGGCTCGGTGCAGTCTGGGTAGTCATGGCTTTGTGATGGGCGATGCCCATCATCTGCTGTCAATATCCGCTGTCAATGCGATATGAACGCGATGCGTTGGTGCAGCATGTTGGTACGGAGCGGGTGGGCCTACTCGGTCACGGACTCGCCGGCTGTAATCTCTTCCGTATCCGTGATCGCGCGCGTATCTGTCATCTCAGCCGTCTCCGTCAGCGGCTCGCTCACCCGCAGCGGCGAAACGAACTGGAGGGGCTGCTCGGCCTCGACGGTCATGCTCAACCCATCTACCGGGCCAATGGTCAGGTTGAGGTTGAGCATCAGGGGGACGGTGACTGTCTGCGGGCCGGAATCGCTGGGGACGACCAGCGTAACGGCGATGGGAAGCCGGTGGCTGACTCCGCCCTCCAAGATTTGAACAGCGGCGGCCTCATCATCTTGGCCGGTTTCCCGCTGGCTATAGACCGTGAGCGCCAAAATCGTAACGAGCAGGAGCGCCAAAAGAAGGCTGTACCCAATCCTGCGCAGACCGATCATACTCATGCGATGCCTCCCAGGAACTATAACAGACCAGGAACGAAGCGCCAACCGTATCCTTAGACCGGGGGAAGGTGGTTGGAAATCGGCGCTAAGTATATCATAGGCATCAAGTGCAACTGGAAATGAGCGGCTGCGTTGCAGGTGTGTTTTCCAAGATGTTGTGATACAATTGGTCACGCACATAGGTGACGCGCCATGTGGCGATACGGCATGACAGTATGGTTGTATTTTATTCGATTTTTCCAAACCTGATTTATGTGTGGTCGCTTCACGCTCCATACCTCGCCCCAGGCGGTGGCCGAGTTTTTTGATTTGCCCGAAGAGCCGGTGTTGGCGCCGCGCTATAATATTGCGCCGACGCAA